>CAIKXW010000185.1 GCA_903831485.1 uncultured Alphaproteobacteria bacterium
CGTACGCGGCCTGCTTCTCGGCAGAGAAACCCTTGTAGAGATCTGCATTGGACATATTCGCCTCGCCGTTCATGGCTGCGACCGTGCGGTCAATGGTTTCGATGAGGACGCGATAGCGTTCCCGCTCCGCCTCCAGCTTTTCCCGATGGCGCATCAGGACGCCGACCTGATCCTCGCCCTCGAGGTTCAGCAGCGCCGCGATTTCACCAAGCGGCGCGCCCAGTTCGCGATGGAACAGGATCCGCTGCAGCCGGAGCAGTTCAGCGCGGCCGTAGTAGCGATAACCATTCGCCCCGATATGGGCCGGTGCGAGCAGGCCGATCTCGTCATAATGGTGCAGCGTGCGCACCGTTACGCCCGAAATCGCAGCAACTTGCTTGACGGTCAGATCCTTCATGACGCTGTTCTGCGGCCTCACGATGCGTGAGGGTCAATGACTTTTTGCAGAGCGCCGATGGTTAATCTTCGCGCGGTCCGATAGTTGCTTGGACAGCCCAAACGCTTCTGGGAGACTGCACATGAACGGAACAACCACACTCGAAAAGCAGGCGCCGAACGCAAACACCGGCAACCCCTTCCCCTGGGCCGGGCAAGCCGACGAGACGGCGTGCAACTACGCCTTCGGCAACCTGATCCGCAATCTTCCTCCGCGCATCGCACTTGAGGGCAAGCTTCATGCGCCGACGGTGATGGCCGCCATCGGCGCCGTCGCAGGCGTCGCAGCCCAGGTCTCGCTTCTTTCCGACGTCGAGAAGATGGAGAAGGCAACCGCCGAAAAGAAACTCTCGGAAGTCACCCTCAAGGCCGACGGCCGCATCTTCCTCTATGGCGATGCGCTCAACGAGATGCTCTACAGCGTCAGCGATCCCCTGCTCGCACGTTCGCGCGTCTGGAACATGATGGTTTCGGCCGCGCTGACCAAAGGTCTCGATCGCAAGGACCTGCCCAACGTGCCGGCGATGTTCCGCCATGTCAGCGACTCGTTCAACACGCCGAAGGAGGGCCGCCCCTCCGTCGAGGACAAGCTTCAGCCGGTGGCGTCCACGCGCGACCTCCTGAAACTGGTCGGACCCGTCGCCTTCGCCGCCCTCGCCGGCGAGATCAGCCCCGCCATCAGCACGGCGGGCGGCATTGCCAACCGCAAGTCATGGGTCGCCATCACGGCGCAGGCCGCCGCCAACATGCTGCTCAGCGCCTCGCGCATCCTGCCGCCGGCGCAGTGCCTGACCATCGCGATGGAGTCGGCGATCTACGCATCCAAGATGCGCGCGAATGCTCCGGCGGAAACCACGACTGTCGTCGGTCACGCGTAGGCAGCGACAGACCTGACCACCTTGCCATCCGCCCCCAGCACGAAAGTCTCCGTGACCTGTTGCTGGCGGTGGTTGGTGTAGAGGATGGTCAGTGCGTCGGAGCTGGTGAAGACCTGATCCACCTCGAAATAGAGGTCGCGCGCGAGATCGAGGGCCCTGCCCCAGTAATCCCGCAGCGCGGCCCTTCCGTTAAGGGCATCGACGTCCCGGCCCGTGACGATGCGGATGCGCGGCGAGTGAAAGACCACGTCGTCCGCATAGTGGGCGAGGATCGCCTCGAGATCATGATCGTTCCACGCCTTCACCCATTCGCGGGCGAAGGTCTGCGCATCATCGGGGCTGATCATCGAAAAGGGTCGTCCCTGCAGCTAGCGTAGAGCACGAGATTGAGCGACCGCGCCCGGCCCGCCTTGGTAATCTCGCTCACCGGAATCGCATGCGTCGGCAACCATTTCGCGTCCTGCGCCGGAAAGTCACCCATCATCCAGTAGACGCTGCGCTGGTGCTGCGCGCCATGACCGCCGATATAGATGATCGCGTTGTCGGCGCCCTCTGAGGCCAGCGCAAACTCCGCCAGCGCCGCGCGCGCCTCTTCCGCATTTGCGTCCAGCACAAGCATGGTCTGGTAGCCCGCTTCGTTCAGCGCCGCAGGAACACGCTTCGCATCATGCGCCGCACCCGGCAGCGAATACGCGTCGGACTTCGAATAGTCTGCGTTCACCAGCACGAGCGCCACACGCGTCTCGCCCTTGTCCAGCCGGCGCTTCGGCTCGGGCAACACACGCGGATAGTCCAACATCTGCCAGCCGCGCGAATGGATCTGGTTCGCCTCCGCCATCCGCCGCGTGAACGTCTCCAGCGTCAACGGACGCTGGGCAATCACCTCACAGAGCGCGCTCGCAAACGGATTGCCTCCCTGGCTCGACCGGTCGCTGGTCAGCCGCCCTGCCTGCCCGGCGTAGTAGACCAGTGGCGCAGCAGCCGACGGCGAGGTCTGCGCCAGGGCGGAGCCCGCGGACGATGCGGCGATTGCAGCGATGAAGGCTCGACGGTTCATGGGGCGGAGGGTAGCGGGCCTCCGCCCCGTGTCCAGCTTGTCTGGCCACTAGAACTTCAGCACCTTCACATACCGCACCTGCGGCAGCTTCTCGATCGCCTCCAGCGTCGCCGGCGGCACGTCCTGGTCCACGCCGACGATCGCGATCGCATCGCCGCCCGCCGCTTCACGGCCAAGGTTGAACGTCGCGATATTGACCTTCGCCTCTCCCAGCAGTCCCGCCATTGCGCCGATGAAGCCCGGCTTGTCCGAGTTGTTGACGAACAGCATGTAGGGCTGGAAGTCCGCCTCGAGCGCCATGCCCTTCACTTCCACGATGCGCGGCTTGCCGCCCACGATCGCGCCGCCGACCGAACGCCACTTGCCCTCGACCTTCACCTTGATGCGGATCAGCGAGTCATAGATCGGGCTCGCATCGTTGATCGATTCCTTCAGGCTGCCGCCGCGCTCCTGCAGGATAGCAGGCGCCGACACCATGTTCACTTCGGCCAGGAACGGCCGCAGCATGCCCGCAAGCGCCGCCGACGTCAGCGGCTTGCGATTGAAGGCGGCAACCGCGCCCTCATACTCGATCTCGACTTCCGACACGCCGCCGTCAGAAACTTGACCGGCAAATTGCCCCAGCTTCTCGGCCAGCGCCACGAACGGCTTCAGCTTTGGCGCCTCTTCCGCCGTCACCGACGGCGTGTTGAGCGCGTTGGTAACCGCTCCCGTCAGGAGATAGTCGGCCATCTGCTCGGCGACCTGGAACGCCACATTGTCCTGCGCCTCGACGGTGGACGCGCCAAGGTGCGGCGTCGCCACGAAGTTCGGCGCGCCGAACAGCACGTTGGTCTTGGCGGGCTCTTCGAGGAAAACGTCGAACGCTGCTGCCCCGATATGCCCGTTATCGAGCCCCGCTCGCACCGCCGCCTCGTCCGCCAGGCCGCCACGCGCGCAGTTGATAAGGATTACGCCCTTCTTCGTCTTGGCGAGGTTCTCGGCCGAGAGGATGTTCTTCGTCTGCTCGGTCAGCGGCGTGTGCAGCGTGATCACATCCGCGCGCGCGAGCAGGTCATCCAGCTCGACCTTCTCGACGCCCAGCGCCGTCGCACGATCCGCCGTCAGGAAAGGATCATATGCGACCACCTTCATCTTGAGACCCAGCGCGCGATCCGCAACGATCGAACCGATATTGCCGGCGCCGATCAGGCCGAGCGTTTTCGCGTACAGCTCGATGCCGATGTAATCCTTCTTCGGCCATTCGCCCGCGATGGTGCGCTGGCTGGCGGACGGAATCTGGCGCGCGGCGGCGAACATCATCGCAATCGCATGCTCCGCCGTGGTGATGGCGTTGCCGAACGGCGTGTTCATCACGATGACGCCCTTGGCCGTCGCTGCCTTCACATCAACGTTGTCGACGCCGATGCCAGCACGGCCGATCACCTTGAGCTTCGTGCCCGCAGCGATCACGTCCTTGTCCGGCTTGCAGGCCGAACGAACCGCAAGACCGTCATACTCACCGATGATCTTGATCAGCTCGTCCTTCTTCAGGCCGACCTTCATGTCCACCTCGATGCCGCGATTGCGGAAGATGTCCGCCGCCCCTGGCGCGAGATCGTCGGCGATGAGGACTTTCACTTTGTTGGTCATGGTCAGTCTCCTTGATTCCGGGCGAGCCAGTCGGCGCGCGTGAGTCTGTGAATGAGGCAGTCGTCCTCCTCATGGAAGACCTGCCGATGCGTCGGGACAAAGCCGAGACGCTGGTAGAATTTGTGCGCCCGCGTGTTGGACGCGAGCGGATCGATGATGATCGCCGTCACCAGCGGATCTGAAAAACAGCGCGCGAAAGCGAGGCGCATCATCGTCTCGCCATAGCCCTTGCCGCGCGCATCCGCCTCGCCGATCCAGATATCGAGCGCGCGCAGGTTGGGTTCGATCTCGCCCCAGTAGTGTGTCGGCTCCAGATGCGGATCGCACATCTGCATGCAGCCAATCGGCCGGCCATCAAGTTCGGCGATCCAGTATTCCCAGACACCGGGTTGGTAGAGATCGATGTTCTCGGCCCAGTCATTGTCCTCGCCCCACGCAATGACCGCATCAGGATCATCGCTGCCTGAAGCGATCACGACGGGATCGGTGTCCCAGCGCAGCAGCGTCGGGATGTCGGCATGTGTGGCGGCGCGGAGCGTGATGTCAGACATGACCGCCCGTCCCGTCTCCCGCCGCTTTCCACGTGCGCGCGCGATTGACCTGCATCTTGGCGTCGACCTGTTCGGACAGCTCCATGCCAAGAAGCCCGACGAGGCGATGCAGCAGGATGGCGACATCCGCCGCCTCCCGGCCCGCCCCGGCGTGATCGCCATCGCGAAGCGCCTGCTCAAGCTCATCCATCTCGCCACGCGCCCGAACAACAAGCGCAGTGAGGTCACGCGCTTCGCCGAACGTGGCGTCGCCCCATTCGCGGATGGTGTGAGAGGTTTCGGTCGCCATATCGGGCTTCCTCAGCTTGTCATCCCGGCCGGAGCGCAGCGGAGAGCCGGGACCCATTCATCGACCCGCATGGGTTGTCGAATAGGTCCCGAATGACGCGACGCGCTTCCGCGATGACAATCAGGACAATTCCGCCACCGTCGTCTCAAACGCCCAATCCAGCCACGGCGTCAGCTTCTCGAGGTCAGCCGCTTCCACAGTCGCGCCGCACCAGATGCGCAGGCCCGGAGGCGCCGCCTTGTAGCCGCCGATGTCGTAGGCCGCGTTTTCCTTCTCGAGCGCGCCAACAAACTTCTTCACGAAGTCCTGCTGGCCCTTGTCGTCGAGCTTCGCCACACGCGGATCGGTGATCGACAGCGTGACCGACGTGTTCGAGCGGATCGATTTATCAACCGCGAGAAACTCCACCCACGGCGTCTTCGCAACCCACGCTTCCAGCACGGCGAGGTTGGCGTTCGAGCGCGCGACAGTGGCGTCAACGCCGCCGAGACCTTCGACCCACGACAGCGCATCGAGATAATCCTCGGTCGCCAGCATGGACGGCGTGTTGATCGTCTCGCCTTCAAAAATACCCTCGGTGACTTCCCCGCCCTTGGCCATGCGGAACAGTTTCGGCATCGGCCATTTCGGCGTGTAGGTCTTCAGGCGTTCAATCGCGCGCGGGCTGAGAATGAGGATGCCATGCGCGCCCTCGCCGCCCAGCACTTTCTGCCAGGAGTAAGTCAGCACATCGATCTTGTTCCACGGGATCGGCATCGCGAACACGGCGGAGGTCGCGTCGCAGAAGGTGAGGCCTTCGCGATCATCCGCGATCCAGTCGCCGTTCGGCACCTTCACGCCAGACGTCGTGCCGTTCCAGGTGAAGACGATGTCTGCATCCTTGCGCGCCTTCGACATGTCCGGCAGCTGGCCATAAGCCGCCTTGTGCGTCGTGGCGTCGACCTTCAGCTGCTTGGTGATGTCCGTCACCCAGTCTTCGCCGAAGCTTTCGAAAGCAAACACGTCCACCGGACGCGCGCCCAGCATCGACCAGAAGGCAGCCTCAATGGCGCCCGTGTCCGAGCCCGGCATGATGCCGATGCGATAGTCGGCGGGGACCTTGAGAATGGCGCGGGTCTTGTCGATCGCCAGCTTCAGGCGCGCCTTGCCGAGCTTTGACCGGTGCGACCGGCCCAGCGATTCAAGCTTGAGATTGTCGGGGCTCCAGCCAGGGCGCTTGGCGCACGGGCCTGAAGAAAAGTGTGCGCGATCAGGGCGCACTGCCGGTTTGGCAGCTGTCGTCATCTGTTTTTCTCCCATCCTTACAGATGGGCTGGTCGCCGTTGGGGGCGACTGGCCCGGGCAGGGATATGCGCCTGAAAGGGCTTCGCGTCAATTAACGCGCTGGCCGCGGCCTGCGGTTCGCCACCGCCACGCCCGCAAGGATCAGCGCCAGCGCGCCGACCATCGACCATTGCAGCTGTTCGCCGAGGAACAGCACGCCCAGCCCCGTCGCCCATAGTGGCGAAAGATACGTGGTGAACGACACGAACACCGGCCCTGCCCGCTGGATCAGCCAGACATAGACGAACATCGCAAACGCCGTCGGCAGCAGGCCCAGCACGATCATCGCAATCATCGAGTTGAGGCTCGCGGCCTGCGGAAACGGCTCGGCCACGATTGCATAGCCGAGCGCAGACACCCCCGCGAGTGCGACGATCCAGAAGCTGGAGATGATGGGCGACACACGGGGCGCCAGCCGCGTGCCAATATTGCCCACCGCATAGAGCCACGCGCCGACAATGGCGAGCAGGATGCCGATAAGTCCAGCCGATTGCTCCTTCCCGAACTCCGGAAGCACCAGCACGACCAGCCCGAGAAAGCCCAACATCACGCCGGCGATCCGTCGCACGCTCAGCCGGTCGCCCGTGAACATGTGCGCGAGGATCACGGTCGCGAACGGCGTCGCGCCATTGCAGATCGCCATCACGGCAGATCCGATGCTTTCGGCTGCATGCGCATACAGCACAAACGGCGCAGCCGTCGCCGCAATGCCAATCAGCGCGAACCAGCCAATCGCCGCCCGCCCTACCCGCGGCGTCGCCTCGGCGCGCGGCTTTCGGCCGAAAACGCCCGTGGCGAGAATCCAGACCCCGAGGAAAGTTGCGCCGCTAAGCAGGCGTCCGGTGACGAGCCAGGCTGGCGAGATTGTCTCCACGCCGATGCGGATGCCGGCAAAGGTCGATCCCCAGATCACGACAAGAAGCAGCAAGGCCGCCCAGCTCAACGCATCGCCGCTCAACCGCGGCGCAGCCGTGCGCGATGTTCCTGCCTTGCCCCCCGCCGTTTCCACGCAGCACTCCTGTGACGGCGCCCTGCTAGAACGGATTCACCGGCAGGCAAAGCTTCAACCGTGCGACGCGCCGCCTTCCGCGTAAGCAGAAACGGCCCGGAGAGTCTCTCCGGGCCGCCCCTTTATTCGCAGGTCGATCGGCTAGGCGCCGCGCTTGTCGGCCTCGCGATCGGCGTCCTTGCGGGCGTCTTTCATGTCTTCCTTGATGTTGCCGACCGTCTTCTCGGTCTTGCCGGCAGCTTCTTTCATGCCGCCTTTGATCACGTGCTTCGGCGAATCGACAGCCTTGCCGAATTCCTTCTGCACCTTGCCAGCAGCTTCTTTCGCGCCACCGTTGATTTGTTCCTTGCTCATCCGGACGTCCTTTTCTGAGGTTCGCCAGACAAAACGTGTCGATGGCCGCTACGGTTCCGCCCGCTCCCGCGCATCTCGCAGCAGCATGTCCGCGCCCTTTTCCGCGATCATGAGCGTGGGCGAGTTGGTATTGCCCGAAACGATCCGCGGCATCACCGACGCATCGATCACGCGCAGCTTGCCAACACCCCGCACACGCAAGCGTTGATCGACAACCGACAGTGCATCGCCCTCAGCGCCCATCTTCGCCGTACCGACGGGATGGAAGATCGTCGTCCCGATGTCGCCCGCCGCCTTCGCCAGCTCTGCATCTGACTGCAACGCCTCGCCCGGCGTGAACTCCTGCGGCGAGAAACGCTTCAGCGGCGCCTGTTCGACAATGCGCCTCACCAGCCGGATGGATTCCACCGCCGTGATGCGATCGCCCTGCGTCGACAGATAGTTGGGCTGGATCGCCGGCGCAGCGTTCGGATCTGCCGAAGCCGCGTGGATCGACCCGCGACTTTCCGGCCGCAGATTGCACACGCTGATCGTGATTGCCGGAAACGCATACATCGGCTCGCCGAATTTCGGCAGCGCCAGCGGCTGCACGTGAAACTGCACGTTCGGCGTCGCGTGCCGCTCATTCGATTTCGCAAACGCTCCCATCTGCGAAGGCGCCATCGTCATCGGCCCGCGCCGGCGCAGCGCATAATCCGCCGCCATCAGAGGCCGCCGCAGCAGGTTCGCATACTGCTCGTTCAGCGTCGGTACGCCGCTCACCTTGTAGATCGGCCGCAGCTGCAGATGGTCCTGCAGGTTTTCCCCCACCCCCGGCAAATGCTGCGCCACCTCGACGCCCAACGCCCTCAGCCGCTCGCCATCGCCGACACCCGACAGCTCCAGCAGTTTCGGCGTCTGCACCGCGCCTGCCGCCAGAACCACGCAGCCGTCAGCGAGCGACTCGAACCGCTGCCCGCCGCGCGTCCAGACCACGCCCTTCGCCTCGCCCTCGCGAAGGACCACGCGCTCCACCAGCGCGCCCGTTTCCAGCCGCAGATTGGCGCGTAGCAACGCCGGCTTCAGGAAGCCTCGCGCACTCGACCAGCGCCGCCCCGCCTTCTGGTTCACCTGGAAATAGCCGACGCCCGAATTGTCGCCCGTGTTGAAATCCCCAACCTTCGGAATGCCAGCCGCCTCCGCCGCATCGGCAAACGCGTCCAGCACTTTCCATCGCATGCGCGGATGCTCGACCCGCCATTCCCCGCCCTGCCCGTGATGATCGCCGCCCGAGACGTGATCCTCGTGCTTCAGGAAAAGCGGCTTCACATCGTCCCAGCCCCAGCCCGTCAGCCCCAGCTGCCGCCAGCCATCGTAATCCGCGGCCTGTCCGCGCATGTAGATCATCGCGTTGATCGCAGATGACCCGCCGATCACCTTGCCGCGCGGATAGGCGAGCCTGCGTCCGTTCAGGCCCGGCGCCGCCTCCGTCTGGAACATCCAGTCCGCGCGCGGATTGCCGATCGCGAACAGGTAGCCGACCGGGATGTGAAACCAGATCCAGTCATCCTTGCCGCCCGCCTCCAGCAGCAACACGCGGTTCTTCGGATCCTCTGACAGCCGGTTCGCCAGCAGGCATCCCGCGCTGCCCGCCCCCACGATGATGAAATCGAACCGCTCGCCCATGAGGCTACATCGGCCAGAGGCGGAAAAGTATCAACTGCGGCCCCTGCCCACAGGTCACGCTTGAACGCATGCGCCGCGCCTGCCATCGTCCCGAAAAACACGTGGGAGGCTTCGATGAAACTGCGCTCAATGCTGCTGGCCGGGCTCGGCGCCTTCGCTCTGCCCGGCTGCGTCGTCTCCGTCACCGACACTGAACGGCCCGCGGCCCTCGCCCCGCTCGCTCCCCTCGCCCACGCTCCCATCACCAACGATGCGCCGCACGGCATCTCGCAGTCGCGCCTCGCCGTGCTCGACGCCACGATGAAGCAATACGTCGCCGACCAGAAGCTCGCCGGCGCCGTCGTGATGATCCACCAGGACGGCCGTGAAGTCTTCTCCGAGGCCTATGGCTGGCGCGACCGCGAGGCGAACGACCGCATGGAGGAGAACGACATCTTCCGCATCGCCTCGCAGACCAAGGCGCTCACCAGCGTCGCGATCATGATGCTGATGGAGGAAGGCAAGCTCCTGCTCGAAGACCCCCTCAGCAAGCACCTTCCCGAATGGTCGAAGACCACCGTCGCCGTCGCAAAGGAAAAGGGCGGCTACGATGTCGTTCCCGCCAAGCGCGCGATCACCATCCGCGACCTGCTCAGTCACGCCGCCGGCATCTCCTACGGCTCAGGCCCGGGCGAGAAGGCCTGGCGCGACGCCGGCGTGTTCGGCTGGTACTTCGCCGACAGGACCGTTCCCGTCGCCGATGTCGTAAGCCAGATGGCGAAACTCCCCATGGCCGCACAGCCAGGCGAACAGTGGGTCTATGGCTACAACACCGACATTCTCGGCGTCGTGGTCGAAAAGCTCTCGGGCCAGTCGCTCGACGCGTTCTTCAAGCAACGCCTGATCGATCCGCTCGGCATGACGGACACCAGCTTCTGCCTGCCGCCAGAAAAGGCGGAGCGCCTCGCTGTCGTCTATTCAGCGAAGGACGGCAAATCGGAGCGCGCCCCCAATCCGGGAAGCTGGCAGGGCTCGGGCCATATCGGCCAGGGCCATTATCTGGGCGGCCCATGCAAGGCCTTTGCCGGCGGCGCCGGACTTCTGTCCACCGCGCGCGACTATTCGCGCTTCCTCGAAATGCTCCGCCAGGGTGGCGCGTTCGAAGGTAAGCGCTATCTCTCGCGCAAGAGCGTCGAACAGATGAGCCAGGACGCGCTGGTGACCGCAACCTTCCAGCCCGGCCAGGGCTTCGGCCTCGGCTTCCGCATCACGGAAGATCCGGGCGCGATGGGCAATCTCGGCTCCAAGGGCGATTATGGCTGGGGCGGCGCCTATCACTCGACCTACTGGATCGACCCCGCCGAGGGCCTTACCGTCACCTTCATGACGCAGCTGATCCCCGCAGGCGGCCTCGACACGCAGGCCAAGTTGCGAGCGCTGATCTACGCGGCGGTTGAATAGGGATAACCGTCGCCGCGCGTGCTCACTTCGCCCGCGAATACGTGAATGTCCCGCACAGCGCCGTCTCGGCCAGAGGCGGCCACTGATCGCCATTGAACGCTGCGATCGTGATGTCCTCCGCGTCCGCGCCAACCTTCGTGTAGGTCGCAAGAAAGCGCGTCTTGTCGCAGAAGCCGCCATTCACCGACCCCGGCGGCACGATCTCGTCATCGACGGAATACATCGCGATCTCTTCCGGCTTCACGGGCTGTCCGTCAGCCGAAAAGAACAGCGGCGTGAAATCGAACGCCGGCGTTCCCTGCATCGCGCCGCCCGGCATGGACGTGGTGTCGAGGATGTATCCATTGCCGAACTGGAAGACCGCGCCTTCGGGCAGGTTCACCGATTTCTGCGGCGTCGGCGTCAGCGTCAGCACGCCGGGCGTGAAGCTCATCGCCGTCTTCGACATCGCCTCATATTCGCGCGGCGGTCCGACGGGCGCGGGCGTGAACACCGCTTCGGGATCGTCCTGCCCCATCTCCTCGGCCGTCGGCTCGGCTGGCGCAGGCGCAGGCTCGGACGCCGGTTGGCAAGCGGCAAGAATCACCGCCGCAACGGCCGCCGCCAGGAATGTCGCCGCAATCCGCATCTGGTTTCTCCGCTGCGCCCGTCAGCCGCCAGCGGGCGGCGCGGACCTGATCTCGAATGGCTCGCACTCATCCGAGATGACCGCAAGATCGGCACTCTCGCGCGTCGAGAATTTCGCCGCTTCGACCTTGGCCTTCGCAGCATCGACACCCGACAGCAGCCACGCATCGCGCGCAGCCTCGACCAGCGGATCCGGCTTGCGCTCCGATTGCGCCAGCCGCAGCCCGGCGCACTTCACAGCGTTCGCCGGAGAGACGTCATCCTCGATCGCCACGCGAGGCGGGCCCTGCGCAAAGGCGGCGCCGGCAAGGCCAAGCACGATGATGAACGGCGCAACAGGACGCATCTGAAACCTCGACCTCTCCCAGAATCTACCGCACCATGGCGGCAGATTGAAGGCCGGATCGCGGCCGCCCTACCGCGTCAGCCCCAGCGACCGGGCCATCACGTGATAGATCTCGTTCTGCTCCATCACGCCCGAGAACAG
>CAIKXW010000186.1 GCA_903831485.1 uncultured Alphaproteobacteria bacterium
ATCTACCGCCTGCGCCAGAAGATCGAGCCGGATCCCGCGAATGCGCGCCTGCTGCTGACGGAGAGTGGCGGGTACAGGCTGCAGGCCTGACGTCGCTTCAGCTCGACGGGCATTCCATGCGCGCGCCTGCGGGTAAGGCGCTCATGCCTGTGACGCGCCAGCCATCCTCGAACTTGCGCAGCTTGTAGAGGCTGGTGCGATCCCTCGGCGGCATGAAGCCGCCGTCGCTGGTCAGCCGCGTGAAGCGCAGCTCGACCTGGCCAGTGTCGGGGCCGAGCGAACAGCCGACGATGCCGTGAATGTCGGACACTGTGTAGCCCTGGGATTTCAGGCGATCGAACTCGGCGCGCATACCGGCCTCCGTGCTCCACGGATGATTGCCCTCGAGCCGGTAGAAGCGCGTGGTGATGGCGGACGCATCATGCGCATTCCAGCGCTCGAGATAGTCCGCCATGAATCGTTCCATGTCGGCGCGATCGTCGGCGCGGGCGGGCGCGATGGTTGCGATGATCGCGGCCACCAGCATGGCCGTGTGCAGTGTCAACCTCATGCGAACCTCATCCGCCTCGACGCCTGGGTGGTGTTGCCGGGCAGGGGCCCGTCGGTCCAGAGCTACGCGCAACCCTCGACATACTGGATGCTCGGACCGCCCGCGTGGATCGCACCGACTTTGCCGGCGCCGTCGATCTCGTAGACGATGCCGCGGGCCGCTTCATCCTGCACGTAAGGCTCCGCGCGCGGGCCGCCTTCCCAGGCGGTGATGTATTCAGCCGGCGCGTCCTGGTATCTGTGCGGGCTCGCGACGGCGCTCGCGCCGTAGACCTCTTTCACCTTGGCGGCGGTGTCGCCGAGGCCGAGCCCTTTGCTGTCCTTTACTGCCGACATGTCGCCGATGGAGATGCGCGAGAGCTTCTCCGCCTCGAGCATCACCCAGAAACCGTCAGGCGTCCGTATCGGCTGGAATTCCAGACAGTCGCTGCCGGGAATGCCTGCAGCGTCGGGCGACCGCGTATCGCCCACGGCGGCTATGACCTCGGCCTTCGTCATGCCGATGCGAAGCGGACCCCAGCCGTTGGCGGTCAGTGAATCGCCGGCCGGGGCGGGCGTGGCTTCTGGCGGGGTGACCGGCGTTTCGGCGGTCGGCGTGGCGGGCGCAGGCGCTTCCGCTGCCGGGCTGCAAGCGGCGAACGCCAGCGCGACCGCGGACAGCGTGGAGAAGAGGGCGAGGCGCTTCATGACGGACTTCCGATTATCGCAATGCTTGGGAGATAACACAGGCCGCCAGTCAGGCAGGGCGACTAGGCTGCAGCAGTCACCGTCACGGTCACCGGCACGTGGTCGGAGGGTTTCTCCCCGCCGCGCTCTTCGGCGTGGATCTGGTAGCTTTCGATATCGACCAGCGGCGCCGCGCGCTTGTCGGCCCACCAGTGATCGAGGCGGCGCCCGCGGTTGGAGAGTTTCCAGTCGGCGGCGCGATAGCTCCACCAGGTGTAGAGCTTTTCATCCGGCTTGTGCTTGGCGCGCGCGATGTCGGTGAACTTGCCCTCCGCCAGCACGCGCTTGAGGCCGTCCGTCTCGACCGGCGTATGGCTCACAACGTTCAGCAACTGCCGGTGCGACCAGACATCGTTCTCTTCAGGCGCAAT
The DNA here is from genome assembly GCA_903831485.1 of uncultured Alphaproteobacteria bacterium. The sequence goes on from CAIKXW010000186.1 coordinate 1,647, forward strand.
GTTTATGTCACCGGCGACAAGGAGCGGCATCGCCGAGCGCCTGGCGGCCCGCGCGGCGTAGACTTCGCGCATGCGTTCGACGAAATCGAGCTTGTGCGCGAACTTCTCGTTGATCTCGGGGTCGGGAATGTCCGCGCCCGCAGGCACATAGAGATTCTGCACCTCGAATCCGGCAACCTTCACCGCCGCACAGCGCGCATGTCCATGACGGCAGAGCCCCGGCGTCTCCAGCGGCTCGATCGGCAGTTTCGAGACGATCGCGACGCCATGCATCCCTTTCTGGCCGGAGAGGTGGATATGCCTGTAGCCCGCCGCTTCGAACGCCTTCCGCGGAAACTGGTCATCGAGGCATTTGATCTCCTGCAGGCACAGGACATCCGCCTTCTCACGCTTGAGGAAAGCGACGACGCGGTCGATGCGTAGGCGAACCGAATTTATGTTCCAGGTCGCCAGGGAAAGGCGGTTCATATCGCGGGAAAGCCAGGGTGCGTGAAATGGCGGTATCAATCGACCATCAGGTGCGCCGGCCTGCAAATCAAGGAAAAGCGCGTGGCCGTCGCGGCGGAAAGCCGGCCCGGAATGCTAACGCGCCCGGCTGCGGGGACAGCCAGGCGCGCGCTGCGCCCCGGGGGCGCTGATGGGCCGGGGGATAGCTCCGGCATTCGATTCGCTTCGAGTGCCTGTGGGGGGATGCTCAGGCGCGAGCGAACTCGATCCACGTTGCAATTAAGACACGAACCGCATGATTTGTCACGCAAAGCATGGTTAAAGTTTGTGTGTGTCGAGAAGTCTACGCGTAATCCCTGCGGTCCAGGCAGGTGGACGTAAAACCGGAGCGACCAAAGCCGCTCTGGTCAAAGTCGTTATCGACGGTCGTCGCCAGCGTCGCTGGGGTCTTTCACCACGAAGAGCGACGGCTTGAGCGCGACGTTCTTCTTGATGCCGCTCAGTTGCACGCGGGTCTCCGCGCCTGAGCCGTCGATCTGGCGCCAGCCAAGCAGTTCGAAGTCCGACTCGCGGAATTGCAGGATCATCTTGCCTTCAGCCTCGCCGGTCTTGTCGACCAGCGTGACGTAGTGCGAGCCGTTCGACGTCTGCACGTCGGTGACGCTGCCGTCCTTCCGGAGATCGATGTTCGAACGAAGGAAAAGGCTCAGCGGCGTCGAGGACAGCGGCACGGCGTCATAAGCCCTGCGCTTGGGCTCCTCGATCGAGACGGTCGTGCCGTCGGACACGATGAAGATGGGCTCGGGCACAGTGTACTCGAACCGCACCTTGCCGGGACGGCTGATATAGAAGGCGCCGCTCGAGGGGGAGTTTGACGGATCCACCTGAGTGAAGTTCCCCTGCACAGTCTTGGTGTCGCTCATCGCCTTGGCGACGCGATCAATGATGGCGTTGCGGTCAAGCGCGCCGGGCGCCTGCACCTTGACGATCCGGGCATCTGCAGGCTTGGCGGCCAGTTTCGGCGCTGCAACCTTTGGCAAGGCGACCGGCGCCTTCACCACCGGCGCAGGGGCAGGGGTCACCGCCGGCGCGTTCACGGGCGCCACGGGAAGCGGCGCGATTTCGACTGGCGCCGGCGCAGCCAGAGCTTGCGCGGACACGGACAGGGCGAGGGGGAAGAAGGTGCTCAGGATGCTCATGGCGACCAACCTCGGCTTCGCAACAGGCGAAAACAAGACCGGCTCAAGGAATTTTCGCCCTGTTTTCATGAACATCGGTTCAGTCCTAAGCTGTTTCGCCCACGGTGTGCGCCATGGCTTGCGGAGAGACCTAACGCGATGGGGCCAAAGCAGTTTCATGACGTGGTGCTGGGCTTTCCGCATACGGAACGGTCAAAATCCTACGGCCAGCCCGCCTACAAGGCGTTCGGAAAATTCCTGACGCGCCTGCGCAGCGAGGACGACAGCGTCGTGCTGGGGCAGGTGAGTTTCGATGAACGGGAAATGCTCTGTGCGGCCGATCCGGAGACAGTCCACTTCACTGATCATTCCCGGAATTACCCGATGGTCCTCGCGCGGCTGAAGCGCCTCGACGCCAAGACGCTGCGTGGCTATCTGGACAGGCAGTGG
>CAIKXW010000187.1 GCA_903831485.1 uncultured Alphaproteobacteria bacterium
AAGGCAAACGAATGAGCCAGCCGATCGTCCACATGTTTCCGTGCCTGAAGGACAATTACGGCTTCCTGCTGCACGACCCCGCTACCGGCGAGACCGCCACCATCGACACGCCGGACGCAGACAGGATTCTCGCTGAGGCGACGGCGAAGGGCTGGACGATCACGCAGATCTGGAACACGCACTGGCACCCTGATCATGCAGGTGGGAATGCCGACATCGTCGCCGCGACCGGCGCCAGGGTTGTCGGGCCGCAGGAAGTCACGCGCATCGGCGCCGCGCCGGACCGCGTGCTGCACGAGGGCGATGTCGTCGAGCTTGGCGCGCTGAAGGCAAGCGTCATCGACACGCCCGGCCACACGCTCGGCCACATCGTCTATCACCTGCCCGACCATCACATCGCCTTCGTCGGCGACACGCTGTTCGCGCTCGGCTGCGGCCGCCTGTTCGAAGGCACGGCTGGCCAGATGTGGGACAGCCTCGGCAAGCTGCGCGCGATGCCGGACGATACGACCATCTATTGCGCGCACGAATACACCGCGTCGAACGCCGCGTTCGCGCTGAGCGTGGATGCGTCGAATGCAGATCTCGTCGCCTACGCAGACGGCGTGAAAGCGAAGCGCACGAAGGACATCCCCACCGTACCAACCACGATCGGCGCCGAGAAACGCGCGAACCCCTTCCTCCGCGCCGACGACCCGAAGCTGCAGGCCTTCGTCGGCCATCCTGGCGACGTGGTCGCGACGTTTGCAGAAGTACGCGAGCGGAAGAACAAGTTCTGAAGCTGAGACAGCCACAAAAGACATGACCCTTGAAGACGTCATCCGCACGCTCGACCTCAAGCCGCATCCGGAAGGCGGCTGGTACGCCGAGACGCATCGCATCCCGGACCCTCACGGCCACGGGCATCGCTCGCCGGGCACGGCGATCTACTACCTGCTGGGAGAGGGCGACCGCTCGCATTGGCACAAGGTCGATGCAACCGAGATCTGGCATTACTACGCAGGCGCACCGCTGGAGCTGAGCCTCGCGGTAACCGAGAAGTCGAAAACCAAGACACGCATTCTCGGCCAGGACCTCGCCGGAGGCCAACGCCCGCAGCTCGTCGTACCGCCGCACCACTGGCAGGCGGCGCGCACGCTCGGCGCGTGGACGCTGGTGGGATGCACGGTGTCGCCCGGATTCGATTTTGCAGGATTCGTGATGGCGCCGCCGGGTTGGTCTCCCGGGGCGTAAGCGTCAGCCGCTCGAGCGGGACGCGGTCAGCACCTTGCTGACATCTTCCGGCGTGACGCGGCCGGCCCAGGCATCGTCCGGATTGATCTCGATCAGCAGCTCGCCGCTCTTGAAGGAGACCTTCGGCGCCTTCGCCTTGCGGACCGTTACCTTCTCGATGTTCGAGGCGACCTTGCCGGCATGGCCGTTGGCGTTCTTGACGCCGAGCACCAGGATGCTGAGGGCGTCAGCCGCCCAGGCCTCGTTGCTCGAGAATGCCTGCGTGCCCCAGACCGTCACGTCGTGGCCTGCAAGCCTGGTCAATTCCTTCGCCGCATTGGCGCGCATCGCATCGAGTGAAGCCGTCATCGCGGGCGCCGACAACGGCGGCACGCGGCCAGCGGGATCAGCCGGCGCGCCGGCAGGATTGTGGAGGTAGGAGACGACGTTGTTGGCCTTGGTGACCTTGAGAACGATGCGGCCGGTGTAGTCCATGAAGAAGGTGTCGCCGCGCTGGCCGGGCACGGGCATCAGCGTGAGGATTTCCTTCGAACCTTCCTGCTGCAGCAGGACGACGGACCCACGCGTTTCGAGGATGAAGCTCTTGGTCGTCTTCGCGTCCGTGCCGAGGTCCATGTAGCGCTGGCCGCCCTGGTCGAGCGACATGGCGGCGTTGGAGCGGGTGGTTGCGAATGTCGGCGGCGGAAGCTGCGGTTGCTGCGCAAGCGCCGGAGCGACAACGCCACCGGCCAGGGCCAGCGCCATTGCGAGGGCTGCGGCGGGCGCCGCAGGGACATTCGGAGTGTTCAACTTCATCCCCGCCAATACACACGGCAAAGGGGGCGATTCTTTGTTCGCTTGTAGAGCCCCACCGACACGATGCGGCCTTTCAGCAGCACAGGCAAGAACTGCGATTCCAATGGAATCAGGGCTTTACCTGACTCTTGTCCAGCGTTGCCGGGAGCCCTCGCATGCCTGTGAAGTGGCTAGCCCGCGATGAACTGCCCGCCATTGGCGGTCAGGGTGGCGCCGGTGATGAAGCCGGCATCCGCGCCAGCGAGGAAGCTGACGCAGCCGGCGATCTCCTCGGCCTTGCCGAGGCGGCCGACAGGGATGGTGGCAATGATGCCTTCGAGCACTTTCGCTGGCACGGCGGCGACCATCTCCGTGTCGATGTAGCCGGGGCAGATCACGTTCACAGTGACGCCCTTCCTGGCGTTCTCCTGCGCCAGCGCCTTGGTGAAGCCGATAAGGCCGGCCTTGGCGGCGGAGTAGTTGACCTGCCCCACCTGCCCCTTCTGGCCGTTGATCGAGGAGATGTTGATGATGCGGCCGTGGTTCCGCTCGCGCATGCCTTCGATGGTCAGGCGGCACAGGTTGAAGGCGGACGTCAGGTCGACGCGGATGACATCGTCCCACTGCTCGCGCGTCATCCTGTGGAGCGTGGCGTCGCGCGTGATCCCGGCATTGTTGACCAGGATATCGACCGGCCCGAGTTCCGCGGTAACGGCGGCGATGCCGGCGGCGCACGCGTCGTAATCGCCGACGTCCCACTTGTATACCTTGATCCCGAGCTCGGCGGCGCACTTGGCGGCGGCTTCGTCATTGCCGGCGTAGTTGGCGGCGACCCTGTATCCGTCCTTGGCGAGCCGTTCACTGATCGCGCGACCGATACCCCGCGTGCCGCCCGTCACCAGCGCAACCTTGCTCATTTTCCCACTCCCTGTTTGGCAAGCAACCATACAGCCGATTCAGGGCTTGGTCCCGCCGCCGGACGCTCCCCGGCGAAAAAAATGCTGCACCTATGCTGCGCAGGGGAATGAGTGTGCAGGTGCGTAAAAGTCATGCTACAAGACAATCTCAAAATTACTTAATGCGCTGGCCGTGGTGCTTACGTACCGGAAGGACCAGCCGATCGGGAGATGGCCCTTGACGCAAGCCAACGGCAACGGCGCCGGTGAAAAGATCATCATCAAGAAGTACGCGAACCGGCGTCTCTACGACACCTCGGCCAGCGCCTACGTGACGCTCGAGCACCTGTCGGAGCTCACGCGCCAGGGCAAGGACTTCTCGGTGCAGGATGCGAAGACGGGCGAGGATCTCACCCGCGCCGTGCTCGCCCAGATCATCTTCGAGCAGGAGAACAAGAAGGAAGGCGTGCTGCCCGTCTCCTTCCTGCGCCAGCTCATCCAGTTCTATGGCGACAACTTCCAGGCGATGCTGCCAGCTTATCTCGAAATGTCGATGAAGACATTCAACCAGCAGCAGGAGAAGTGGCGCGACTACATGAACACCACCGTCGGCGAGGACAAGGCGAAGGCGTTCGAGGAACAGATCCGCAAGAACATGACGATGTTCGAGGACACGATGAAGTTCTTCGCCCCGTTCGTGCCCACCGGTGTTCCGGGAACGATGCCGGGCGTGCCGGGAGCTACGCCGGCAACACCGCCGCGCGATGAGACGAAGCCCTTCACGCCGCCCGCCGGCGTCGATGCGATCCGCGCCCTGCAGCAGCAGATGATGGACATGCAGCGCCAGCTCGCACAGATCGC
>CAIKXW010000188.1 GCA_903831485.1 uncultured Alphaproteobacteria bacterium
ACTTTCAGTCGGCGGCAGAACTGGCGCGGCCGGCGTCGCCGCTTGAGGCGACTGCACTCCGGGGACCGAATCGGACGGCGTCACGCGGTCGGGTCCGTCGATTGCAGGCATCGCGTCCGGAGAACACGCGGCCAGCATGGCTGCCAGCAGCCCCGCAGCCAGCGGACGTTCCAGTTTCGTCATGTCTTTCCTCCCAGCCATGCCGGGAGCCTAAAGGCTCGGCGCGCGGGTGGCGAGGGCCAGTGTGGGTCACTCCTGATTGTGCTCGCGGCGGCCGTCTCAGGCTGGGTGGGGGCGATGGGATGATCGCCCCACCCTTGACGAGGGCGCGGCGGGAAGGTCCGCTCCTGGCCATGCGGCCCGGCCTCCTGCTCTCAGCGCTCGTCCTGGCTGGCTGTGCGTCGCCGCCGCCCAGCTCCGCGGACGCCATCAGGTCGCTCTACTGGTCGGACGGGGACAGCGGCCGCGCTGATGGCGTCCGGTTTCGCCTCGCCGATGTCGATGCACCGGAGACGGGCGGCGTTGGCTCGCGCGGCGGCGCGAAATGTGAACGGGAGCGGGAACTCGGATATCAGGCCAAGGCTTTCATCGTGAGCGTGACGAAGGGCAAAGCCTTGGCGATCAACTCCACCGGGGAAGTCGACGACTTCGGGCGACGCGTGGTGACTATCACCGCGGGCGGCGAGGATGTCGGCCGCCTTGGGATCGCAGCCGGGCACCTGCGGCCTTACGTCTTCGACGGCAAACGGGCCACAATGCCCAAGCCGAAATGGTGTCAGTGATGGACGCCCGGTGCATCGCCCGGGCGCTTATGGATAACACCTTCGCCTGCCCTGCGGCCATCCTCGTCGCCTTTGTCGATGATTCCCGGCTGGTTGTGCTGAGGCAGGACATCGCGCATCTCGGCACGCTGGAGCGACACGGCTGCCTGTCGGCGGGCAAGGTGACGCCATTCGGCCAGCAGGTGGCGACAATTCTGCGGGCCGTGCCTGGTGTGCAGGCTTGGCCTCATTGGGAACGCAGCTGATGTACAACCACTACCGGCAGGCGATCCTGAGCGGCGAGACGATCCCTGGCTGGTCGATCGACCAGGATTGTCACGCTAACCGAACTAGATTCTGCTGGGCATTCGACGCGCTGCGGCCGTCACGCCACCGCCCTGCTCCAGACGGATTCCGAGCATGCGCGTAGTACACGCATCGCGCCGCGGCTCAGCAGATGCCGCTGGATGTTGAACGTGTTGTAGACGGCAGCGTGCGTCTCGAGGAAACGCTGTGCTGATGATCGACCCTTGAAGCACTGCATCTTTCGCTATCGCCTTCGAACGCTGAGATGCGAGTTCTCGGCGCGGTTTTTGTCGCGCAATCGTCCAGGCCGATGACGATCGCTGAGACCTAAACGCTGAAGCGCGGCTCCATGCGATCGTAGCCCATCCGTGACGATAACTTCGGGCTCGACGTGCTGGTTCTTCAATAGCCGTCGCAGAAATCGGATGGCGGCCCCCGTATCGCGCCGCTTCTATACAATCATATCCATCACTTCGCCTTCATCATCGACCGCGCGCCAGATCCACACGCGTTCGCCCGCGACCGTCGAGACCATCTCGTCGAGATGCCAGCGTGGCGATGGAGGGCGCTTACGACGTCGAAGATTGGCTGCGATCCTCGGTCCGAACTTCACTGTCCAGGCGCGGATCGTTTCGTAACTCACATCGACGCCATGATGCGCGAGCATCTCCTCTACGTCACGCAAGCTCAGAGTGAACCGGAAATAGAGCCAGGCCGCATGCTGAATCACGGTCGGCGGAAAGCGGTGCCGCTTGTACGAAATTCGCGTCATTGGGGTCTCCCGAAGGCCAATGAACACGGCCTCGCCGGAGACTGCTTAGCGTAG
>CAIKXW010000189.1 GCA_903831485.1 uncultured Alphaproteobacteria bacterium
TCGGCGGCGGATGGGCGGGCCCGAGAATCCGGCCAATTCCCGCGCTTGGCGTTTGACAGCGGGGGTCCCTCCCGTCTATATGCCCGCTTCCCGCCGCAGGCCCCCCTGTGGCGATACGCTATTTGGCCGCAAGGCCCCCTGAAAACAAACGAGAATTCCGATGTTCGCAGTCATCAAGACCGGCGGAAAACAGTACCGGGTCGCTGGCGGCCAGGAAATCACGGTCGAGAAGCTGGCCGGCGATGTGGGCGCGAAGCTCGAATTCGCCGAAGTGCTGATGATCGGCGACGGCGACAACATCAACATCGGCGCGCCGATGATCAAGGGCGCCAAGGTCATGTGCGAAGTGGTTGAGCACAACCGCGCCGCCAAGGTCACCGCCTACAAGAAGAAGCCGCGCAACACCTACCGCCGGAAGCTTGGCCACCGCCAGCACCAGACGGTTGTGCGCATCACCGACATCGTTGCGAAGTAATTCGCTAACCTGAGACGAGAAGGAGCCTCCTTTGGCCCACAAGAAAGCTGGCGGCTCTACGCGTAACGGCCGCGATTCGAACTCCAAGCGCCTTGGCGTGAAACGTTTCGGCGGCGAGCAGGTGCTTGCCGGAAACATCATCGTCCGCCAGCGCGGCACGCAGTTCCACCCGGGCAAGAATGTCGGCCTCGGCCGCGATCACACCATCTTCGCCACCGAAACCGGCAAGGTTGAATTCCGTGAAGGCGCCAAGGGCCGGATGTTCATCTCGATCGTCCCGTCGGACGCCGAATAAGCGATCCCGTTTTGCAGCCGGATCGCTCCTCACAAGGCAGCGGTCTGAACCTGAAACATGATCAGGGGAGGCGGATCGCCTCCCCTTCTTCATTTCTTCTCCCCTGATCCTGTGGCCGCCCAGAACTGGGAGTGCGGGACGGCCGGATGGGGACGAGGATGAAAGCGATAGAGACAGCAAGGCTGCTGTTGCGGCCGTTTGAAGAAGCGGATGCGCGCCGGATCGCGTATCTCGCCGGAGCGTATGACGTGGCGAAGATGTGCGGGCGCGTGCCCCACCCCTACACGATAGCGTCAGCGTACGATTTCATCGACACGACGCGCGTGGGCCGGGACAGCGGCGCCGAGCACTCGTTCGCCGTGACCGCGCCGATCGACGGGCTGGTTGGCTCGTGCGGCGTCACGCGCGTGGGCGGCGAGGACAGCGCGACCTACGAGATCGGTTACTGGCTCGGCACGCCGTACTGGGGGCTCGGCTATGCCTCGGAGTCGGCGCGGGCGCTGATGGACTGGGCGCGCGACACTCTTGGCGCCAAGGCGTTCGCGGCTGGGCATTTCGTTGACAACCCGGCGTCTGGCAACGTGCTGCGCAAGCTCGGCTTTGCGCCGTGCGGCGGGCAGGACCTGTTCAGCCTGGCGCGGCAGGGGGCCTCCCCTGCGGCGCGTTACATATGGCCGGAAAGCGCAAGGCCGGTTAGTTTGGCAGACCATCCCGGCGCGCACGCGCGTCATTAGGCATTCACGATGAAATTCCTCGACCAGTGCAAAGTGTACGTGAAGTCCGGCGGGGGCGGCGATGGCTGCGTCTCTTTCCGGCGCGAGAAGTTTATTCCCTTCGGCGGACCCGACGGCGGCGATGGCGGCCGCGGCGGCGATGTTGTGATCGAGGCGGTGGACGGGCTCAACACGCTGATCGACTACCGCTACCAACAACACCACAAGGCCCAGCGCGGCATGCACGGCATGGGCGCGAACCGCACGGGCTCGGACTCGCCGACGCTGGTGCTGAAAGTGCCGGTGGGCACGCAGGTGTTCGAGGAAGACCAGGAGACGCTGATTGCCGACCTCGACAAGCTGGGTGATCGCGTCCTGCTGGCGAAGGGCGGATCGGGCGGCTGGGGCAATACGCAGTTCAAATCCTCGACCAACCAGGCGCCCCGCCGCTTCAACCCGGGCCATGAGGGCGAGGAGCGCTGGATCTGGCTACGGCTGAAGCTGATCGCGGATGCAGGCCTTCTGGGGATGCCGAATGCTGGCAAGTCGACTTTCCTTGGCGCAGTGAGCGCGGCAAAGCCGAAGGTGGCGGACTATCCGTTCACAACGCTGGTGCCGAACCTTGGCGTCGTGTCGCTCGGCATCGGTGCAAGCTTCGTGCTCGCCGACATTCCAGGTCTGATCGAAGGCGCGGCTGAAGGCGCAGGCGTCGGCACGCGCTTTCTCGGGCATGTGGAGCGTTGCTCGGTGTTGCTGCATCTGGTGGACGGGACGCAGGATGATGTGGCCGAGGCCTATCGCATCATCCGCGGCGAACTGGAGAAGTATGGCGGCGGGCTGGTCGACAAGCCGGAGATCGTGGCGCTGAACAAGATCGACGCCCTGACCAAGGAAGAGATTTCCGAGAAGGCAAAGCAGCTGAAGAAGGCGTGTGGTTCGACCCCGCTGCGCATTTCGGGCGCGACGCAGAAGGGCGTGCCGGAGACGGTGCAGAAGCTGTTCGAGATCATCTCCGAAGACAAGCGCGCACAGCGCGAGGCGCAGATCGAGGCGGAGAAGACGCCGGAGGAAAAACAGGAAGGGTGGACGCCGTGAGCTCCCCCCTCGCCTCCGCGCGGCGGATCGTCATCAAGGTGGGCTCGTCGCTCCTGATCGATCAGGAGAGCGGGTTGCCCCATGGTGTGCGGTTTGCGGCGCTGGCGGCGGATGCCGCGCGGCTGCGGGCCGAGGGCAAGGCGATCGTGATCGTGTCGTCGGGCGCGGTGGCTCTGGGGCGGCGGGCGCTGGGCATGAAGGCCGGCAAGCTGCGGCTTGAGGAAAAGCAGGCGGCGGCTGCCGCTGGTCAGCCACGGCTGATGCGGGCGTGGGACGATGCGCTATCCAAGCATGGCGCGCCGGTGGCGCAGGCGCTGCTGACTTTCTACGACACGGAGCAACGCCGGCGCTGGTTGAATGCGCGCGCGACGATGGAGACGCTGCTGGAGCGCGGCGCCATCCCGATCGTCAACGAGAACGACACGGTGGCGACCGAAGAGATCCGCTATGGCGACAATGACCGGCTGGCTGCGCGCGTCGCACAGATGCTGGGCGCGGATGTGCTGGTGCTCTTGTCCGACATCGACGGGCTCTACGACGCTGACCCGCGGTCGAACCCCGGCGCGAAGCACGTTGCGGAAGTGCGCAGGCTGACGCCGGAAATCGTGGCGATGGCGGGGGGCGTGAATGCGGCGGCGGGCGTTGGCTCGGGCGGCATGGCGACCAAGCTGGACGCGGCGCGCATCGCGATGACGGCCGGATGCTCGACGCTGATCACGCTGGGCACGAACGCCACGACGGATGGCGGACCGCTTGCCGCGCTGGCTGACGGCGCGAAGGGCACGTGGTTCCTCGCTGACGTGTCACCCGATGCAGCGCGCAAGCAGTGGCTGGCCGGGGCGTTGCGTCCGACCGGATCGGTGCGGGTGGATGCTGGCGCGGCGCGGGCGCTGAAGACGGGCAAGAGCCTGCTTGCGGCGGGGGTCACCGCCGTGGCGGGGCGGTTCGAGCGCGGCGATGCGGTGGACGTGATCGACCCCGATGGCGCGACGTTGGCGCGCGGCGTGTCGGCCTATTCTTCGGAAGACGCGGTGCGGTTGATCGGGCGCAAGTCTGAAGAGTTCGAGGCGATCCTCGGCTATCGCGGGCGGCCGGCGCTGATCCATGTCGACGACATGGTGCTGGTGGGTTGACCGGTCAGGCGACGAGGCTGCGAAACTCCGGGCTGCGGCGGAGCCACGCGGCGGCGTAACCGCAGACGGGCACGATGCTCCATTTGTTTGCGGCGGCTTCCTGGCCGAGGAGCTTCATCAGGCGGCTAGCGGCGCCCGATCCACGAAGGGCTGGGGGCGCCTCGACCCAGAGGATGGTGAGAACGCCATCGGCCTTTCGGTAGCGCGCGAAAACGGTCTCGCCGTCGATATCCAACTCGTACTGGCTGGCGGCGGTGTTGTCGCGAACCTGGTCCATGTCGAATCTCCTGCCCGGCCGCCTGCTCTACGGCGGAACGGGAGAAAATCCGAGGGGTTCCAGCCCGCGCCGCAGGCTACCCGAGGCGGCCCCGACGATGGTAAGCGATGCCATGCCAGAAGACGCGCCCCGTGATTTCATTGTCCGCCCGATCGATCCGGACGTCGATGGTCCGGCGCTGCA
>CAIKXW010000190.1 GCA_903831485.1 uncultured Alphaproteobacteria bacterium
CCCCAGTCGACGCGCTTCTTGACCTGCGGATGATCGGTCTGCTCGGGACGCGCCGAGCGGATCAGGCGGAGGATCGACTCCAGCACGGTTTCAGGCACCGGCATGCGGCGGACGAGCGACTGGAGCGCGATCAGCTTTTCGGCGTCGAGGATTGGGCGGACGACGGCGTCGCCCATGCCGGTGGTCTCGACGAGGATGCGGCGTTCCGTTTCGGCGTCCGGATAGTCGACGTCGACCTTGAGCAGGAAGCGATCCAGCTGCGCTTCGGGCAGCGGGTAGGTGCCTTCCTGCTCGATCGGGTTCTGGGTGGCGAGGACGTGGAAGGGCTTGGGCAGGTCGTAGCTCGCGCCGGCGACGGTGACGTGGCGCTCCTGCATGGCCTGCAGGAGGGCGGACTGGGTGCGGGGCGAGGCGCGGTTGATCTCGTCGGCCATCAGCAGGCTGGTGAAGATCGGGCCTTTTACGAACCGGAAGGCCCGTCCGCCGCCGCCGCTTTCGTCGAGGATTTCCGAGCCGAGGATGTCGGAGGGCATCAGGTCGGGCGTGAACTGGACGCGGCCCCAATCGAGGCCGAGGGCGCGGGCGGTGGTTTCCACCAGCTTGGTCTTGGCGAGGCCCGGAGCGCCGATCAGCAGGGCGTGGCCGCCGGCCAGGATAGTGGCGAGCACAAGCTCGACGACCCGCTCCTGTCCGAACACGACCTTGCCTATCTCGGCGCGGACCTGGCCCAGCAGCTGCACAGCGGCGTCAGCTTCCTTGACGATGTCCTGGGTGGGAGCGTTGGCGATAGCGGCTTCACTCATGCTGCGCATTTACCTATCTGTGAGGTCAGCCCGGAGCCGAGCCGCCCATGTCGAACGCGATTGCCCCGAATGCCCAGGATATGCCCGGGTCGCTTGCGGAGCTGGTTTCCACCTTGCAGGTGGAAGCGGGTTTGGAAAAGCCCCGTTCCATGCCGCCGGTGCATTTGTGGGACCCCGCCCATTGCGGGGACATCGGGCTGGAAATCCGCCGTGACGGCTCCTGGTGGCAGGATGGCGTGCGGTTCAGCCGGGAAAAGCTCGTTCGGCTGTTCTCGACGATCCTGCGGCGCGACCCGGATGGGCATTATCTGGTTACCCCTCACGAAAAAGTGGTGGTGAGGGTTGAGGACTCCCCGTTTCTCGGGGTTCGCGTGGACCGGCATGAGTCGGACGGACATCAGGTGATACTGGTCACCACCAATGTGGGCGATGTCGTGGCGGTTGACGGCGACCATCCGCTGCGTGTCGAGACGGATTCGGCAACCGGCGAGCCGTCGACCTATGTCAGGGTTCGCGGCGGGCTCGAGGCCCGTCTGGCGCGGACGGCCTGGTACGAGCTGGTCAGCTGGGCCGAGCAGGATCCAGGTGCGGCCACCATGAGCGTGGCGTCGTCGGGGCTGCGGTTTGCGGTCGGCCGGACGGCGTAGGTCATGTCCTTCACATCAAAAGAGGACTTTCTGGCTCGGGCCGCCCATCGCCTGGAATCGACGGAAGCCACGTTCGACGAGCCGGTGCGGACTGACTACGACCTCAATCCGGACTGGCGCGCGCCTCCGGGCGGCGTCTATCGGCGCGCGGCGGTCCTGATCGGGCTGATCGACCGGGGCGAGGATTTCAGCGTGCTGCTGACGCTTCGGCCCGAGACGATGGCGAGCCATGCGGGGCAGGTGGCGTTTCCGGGCGGCAGGGTCGAGCCGGGCGAGACGCCGCTGCAGGCGGCCCTGCGCGAGGCGCACGAGGAGGTCGGGGTCGATCAGGCTTCGGTGAGGTTGCTGGGACAAGGCGACACCTATCTGACGGGGAGTGGGTTCGCGATCGCACCGTTCGTCGGGCTGCTGCCGCCGGAATTCGTGCCGGTTCCCCATGCGCGCGAAGTTGCGGACGTGTTCGAGACGCCGCTCAGCTTCCTGATGGATGCGGGGAACCACGAGCGCCATGAGAAGGAGTACAAGGGGGTCTTGCGCGCCTATTACGCCATGCCGCACAACGGGCGCTATATATGGGGGGCCACGGCTGGCATTCTGAAATCCCTCCATGACCGCCTCTATGGCGCCTGACCCGGACAAGCATGACACAGCGTATCCTGATCGAAATCCTGCTCTTCCTGATCCCGTTCGCGGTGTTCCTCGTCTATCGGGCAGCCTCGCGCGACCTGCGCGTACGGGATCGCTGGCCGTTGACCCGGCTGGTGATCATCGGCGGGGTGATTGCGGTGCTCGGTCTGGTCCTCCCGGCTATCTTCCAGCCGCGCGAGACGGAGAAGTGCTACGACCCAGTGCGCTATGACGCCGAGGGCCGCATCGTTCCGCCCAAGGAAATCGACTGCGCGCAGGCGCCCCTGCCAGGCGGCGAGAATACCACCACCATCACGCCATCGCAGGCGCCCGTCGCCCCGCGCGATACGGGCAATTGAGCCATGCACCGGCTGGCGCCCCAGCCCTGGATGATCGCCGCGCAGCGGGTCATGGATGCGCTGGAAGCGGCGCAGCCGGGTAGCGCGCGCTTCGTCGGCGGGTGCGTGCGCAACGCTCTGCTGGGCGAGCCGGTTGCCGACATCGACATCGCGACGCAGCTGACGCCTGACAGGGTGGAGCAGGTGATGCGCGCGGCTGGCATCGCGGTACACCCGACCGGCATCGAGCACGGCACGCTGACGTTGGTGGCTGATCACAAGCCGTTCGAGGTGACGACGCTGCGCCGCGATGTGGAGACGGACGGGCGGCGTGCGGTGGTGGCGTTCACGACAGACTGGACGGAGGACGCGCAGCGCCGCGACTTCCGGATGAATGCGCTCTACGTCGATCGCGATGGAGTGGTGCATGATCCGACAGGCGGCGGCCTCGCTGATGTGGCCGCGCGCCGGATCGTTTTTGTCGGCGATCCCGACACGCGCATTCGCGAGGACTATCTCCGTATCCTGCGATTCTTCCGCTTTCAGGCCTGGTATGCGCGCGAGACGCCGGATGCGGCGGGGCTAGAGGCGTGCGGCCGGCTGCGCGCAGGGCTCGACAGCATTTCAGCTGAGCGGATCTGGATGGAGACGAAGAAGCTGCTGGCTGCGCCGCAGCCTATGCCGTCGATGAGAGCGATGGAAGCGAGCGGCGTGATGGCGCAGCTGTTCCCGGAGTCGAAGGGGCTGGAGCTGCTCGAGAGGCTGGTCACGCTGACGCGCAATGGCGATATCGCAGCCGATCCGATGCAGCGCATGCTGGCGCTGTTCTGGAAGGATGAAGCCGCCGTGCGCGCGGTTTGCAATCGGCTGAAGCTGTCGAACGACGAGCGCTACCGGCTCAATCGCGCGGCTGGCGACCAGAGTGCCTTGGAAGGCGCTAGGCCAGCGCAGATAAGGGCGGCGATCTACAGGTCTGGCGTGCAGGTTGTGAAGGATCGCGCAGCGCTGGCGCTCGCTGGCTCTGCCGCGGCGCACTGGCGGACGGTGCTGTCAGCCGCAGACAGCTGGTCGCCGCCCACAATGCCTCTGACCGGCGCCGATCTTCTTGCGGCAGGCCTGGTTACCGGACCGATGGTTGGGAAGGCGCTGAAATCAGCCGAAGAAGCCTGGATTTCGAGTGATTTCTCGTTGGGGCGGGAGGAGTTGCTTCGCCTTGTCTGATCGCGGAGCTGGATTGCCGGGCCGTCCTACGGCCACTTCACCACGGGCGGCATGGACGACAGGATGCTTGCGACATTGCCGCCGGTTTTCAGGCCGAATGTCGTGCCGCGATCGTAGAGCAGGTTGAATTCGACATAGCGGCCGCGGCGGATCAGCTGCTCTTCACGCTCTGCGGGCGACCAGCTTTCGGCCATCCGCTTGCGGACGATCTCGGGATAGACCTTCGCGAACTCGCGGCCGACATCCTGCGTGAAGGCGAAGTCCTTCTCCCAGTCGCCGGAATTGTAGCGGTCGTAGAAGATGCCGCCGATGCCGCGCGGTTCGTCGCGATGGGGCAGGTAGAAGTATTCCTCGCAGTGCTTCTTCATCGCGGCGTAGTCGACTGGCGGATGCGCGTCGCAGGCGGCCTGCATGGCGGCGTGGAACTGGATGGTGTCGGGATAGTCCTGCGTGCGCTGGTATTCCAGCAGGGGCGTCAGGTCCGCCCCGCCGCCGAACCAGCTTTCCGACGTGACCAGCATGCGCGTGTTCATGTGCACGGCCGGCACGCGCGGATTGACCAGATGGGCGATCAGCGAGATGCCAGCCGCCCAGAACTTTCCGCCCGAGGCCTCCGACCCGGGGATGGTCTTTGCGAACTCCGGCGCGAACTCGCCATAGACGCAGCTGACATGCACGCCGACCTTCTCGAACAGCCGGCCCTTCATGATCGCCATGGTGCCGCCGCCGAGATCCTTCGAGCCGTCGCCGCGTTTCCACGGTGTCTTTTCGAACCGGCCAGCTGCGCCCTTGTAGAGCGGCGGGCCAGCGGCGTCCTCGAGCGCCTCGAAGCGGCCGATGATGTCGGTCTGGAGTTGCTGGAACCAGGCGACAGCCCGGCTCTTGCGAGCTTCGATCAGGGAGGTTTCAGCGGCGTGTGTCATGGCCGTAGCTAGCCGCGACTTGCCATGCCCGTCCAGAGTACGCCCGTCCAGAATGGCCGGGGAAGGACATGCTTAACGGAGCGGGACCGTTGGAGCGGTTTGGCACTTGCTGATGGGCGCGGCATGCGTTCTGGCCGAAAACGGCGAC
>CAIKXW010000191.1 GCA_903831485.1 uncultured Alphaproteobacteria bacterium
CGCCGCGCTGCTGGCCGTCGTCGCCGTCACCTGGGTCATGCGCAAGCTGCGTGGGTCGAAGTCGACGGAACGCCTGCCGCGCTGAGGCATTTCCATCGAAGCGATCCTGCACGGCAAGCCAAGCTAGGAACGGCGTCATGCCATCTTTCGTTCTCTATCTCCTCGGTTTCGTAATCCTCGCCGGCGGCATCCTGTTCGGCGCCAGCATTCTCGGCGTCGACAACCAATGGCTCGCCGTGATCGGCATGATCCTGCTTGGCCTCGGCGTGATCACCGGCGTGGCCAGGACTCGACGCCGCGACGCACCCGCCGCGAGCCAACCTACCAGCGACAAGGTCTGAACCCGGCGCAACATCAACAGCCCAAACAAAACGCCCGGCCACAAGCCGGATGTTTTGCTGTTCGCCACATAGCGGGAACTTCAGGAAGGTCGTCGGCGCCCGGCCGGGCTCTAGTAGCCCTGCCCCACGCCGCCATCGAGCACGAGATTGCCCGCAGCCACGGGCCGCGCGACCTTCACTTCCTTGACCACCCTGGTGATCGTCTGGCGCGTCGTCGGCTGGCAGATCGTCTTATCCGTGACGACCTGCACCAGCTTCACACCCGGACCATATTTCCTAAGCAGCGAGCGCTCGTTGCAATCGCGCTCCGGCGTCTGGCGGCGGCATTGGATCACGCCGCCCGGCCCATGCCACAGCGCCTCGCCCTTGGCGCATGAGAACGTGTCCGCCTTGTCGAAGTTCGCCTTGCCCTCGACCATCTCGCCCAGCGTCACCTGCATGTGCGTCCCCGCCATGCAGCGATAGATCTCGCCGGATTGCCGCGCATCGACCGACATCTCGCCATCGACGCGCGAGGCCGGATGCGGCGTACTCCGATCGTCGATGCAAACCGCCTGCACAGGCCGCGTGCGCAACTCTTCGACGATCTTGTCGACGCAGATCTCTTCCGTGCCCTTGACCTCTTCCTCGATCAGCTTCGTCTCATAGCCACCATCGACGGTGAGGTTGCTGATCGTGCTCGTCGACACGCCGGGGTTCGAATAGTAACCGCCACCGCCGCCGAAGAAGACGCCCGCGTCGCCCGAAGCATTGGCGTGGCCATAAGCGCCCGCGCCCGCCATCGCGCCGGCATTCGCCGTAGCGACCGACATCGATGTGGCGCCGACATAGACATTCGCAGTCGCCACATTCACGCCCGGCACATTCACCGTGAGATTACGCGGTGTCTGGCAGCACGCGCTCGGCGGCGGCGGAGGCGGCGGAGGCGAGACAGGCCCACAGGTGCTGCACGACTGGCCGACAGCGGTCAGTCCCACAGTGGCCATGGCTGTCGCGAGGCCGGCGCCAGCCAGCATGTGTCGCCATGAAACGGTCATGTGAGGTCTCCGTCAGGTATCCCGTGGTCGGGTGCAAGAGCCGCGCCTTTTCGCGCGTGGCGCTAACCCGGCCGCCGAGAATGCCTCGCCCATCAGGCGAATCCGCCCGTAAATGAGCCGCTTTTCCCCCGCCAAGCGTCATGGCCCGTGCGCTGCAACAATTGTTGGCACGCTGGGTGGAAACCAGCTCAGACAGACAGGCGTCGAATGGAAGTCCTCAAGGCACATCCGAATACACAGGCCATGCTCGACGCCTGGCAGAGGCTCGTCGATGGCGAGAACTCCAGCGATGGTCCGACCACGGATGAATATCCTGGTCTGGTAAACAACCTTTTCCTTCTTAACCATGTCGCCGAACGCGACTTCGCCTTCCGCCGCGTCGGCGCGACGCTTGACCGGCTGTTCGGGCGGCAACTTGCCGAGCACGACTTTCTGTCAATCTGGAATGACATCGACCGCCGCCTCGTCGCCGCCGGACTCTCGATGGCGGTGAAGGATCGCGGTCCGACCGTCATCCA
>CAIKXW010000192.1 GCA_903831485.1 uncultured Alphaproteobacteria bacterium
CGCACCTCAAGCTTCTCGTTGTCGCCGCCAGCTCCCTCGCGGTCACCGGCTGCGTGACGCCCTACGCAGGCGCCAATGGACTCTATGCCAGCCCGATCGGCAACGCGCCGGTCACGGCGAACCCGACGCCCTACTCCACGGCGCTGGTGTGCATGGCCAACTACGCCCGCGCCACCGGCAAGCCGACGCCGCGCATCGCCGTCGGCCGCGTGCTCGATTACACCGGCAAGGAAGATCTCGAAGGCGGCCGGAAGGTGACGCAAGGCGCATCCCTCATGGCGATGTCGGCCTTCTCGAAAGCCGGCGCCCGCCTCGTCGAACGCTTCGACACCTCGGTCTCCGAGCTTGAACTGAAATACGCCAATAACCGCCTCATCGGCGCCGACGGTCCGTCCGCTGACGAACCGGAATTCCGTCAGATCCTCGCCGGCGAAATCCCCGGCTCGGACTACTACTTCGTCGGCGGCATCACCGAACTCAACTCGAACATCCGCTCGATCGGCGCTGACGCCTTCGTCGGCGACCTCGACGCCGCCGACATGAAAGGCCGCGCCGGCTTCAAGCTGTTCGTCATCAATGTCGGCGTCGATCTTCGCCTCGTGAACACCAAGACGCTGATCGTCGAGGACGTCATCTCCTACCAGAAGCAGATCGTCGGCCGCGAAATCTCCGCCGGTATCTTCGACTTCGCCAACGGCAACGTCTTCGACGTCGGCGTCGGCGAGCGTGCGATGGAGCCGATCCAGCTCGCTGTCCGCTCCACGATCGAACGCGCGGTCCTGGAAATGACCGCCAACATATATGGCGTCCCGAATTCCGATCCGTGCGGCGCGCTGGCTGAAGACGCGTCGACCATGAACCTGCCCGAATCCATCACCGGCTCGGCATTCACCCTGCCCGACGGCACGACGGTCACCGACGCCGACACGCGCGCCAATCCCGATCGCTGGAACGCCGGCCGTGACGAAGGCGTCAAGGCTGCCCTCCGCGGCCGCAAGTCCTGATCTCCAGCCGCGAAAGCCAGCCCCGATGTTGCTGATCACCCGCCTTGCAGCCGCAGCCGGCCTCGCCGCCGTCCTGGCTGCACCTGCCTTCGCGCAGACCACAACGCCGACCGCGCTCAACGGCCAGCTCAACTGGGGCGACGTCGTTGCCGACATCAACGTCGTCACCCGCCACGGCGCGCACTCCGCCGCTGCGGTCGCAACCGCCGCTGGCAACTCGGTTTCCGGCGCCAATGTGAATGGCGGCCTCGACGGCGAGTCCGAACAGACCATGTCCGGCGCAACCTTCGCCTACGCGACACTCGAAGGCGGCAACGTCAAAAGCGCCAGCGCCATGTCCACGGCGCAGGGTAACACGCTGCAGGCGCAGGCCACGAACGGCGCTCTCAATCTCACGGCAGCCCAGACCGCCGACGGCGGCGACGCGCTCGCCCGCTCGCGCGTGAACATCGGCAACGCGCAGACGCTCGCAGCTGTCTCCAGCGCCGCCTCGAACAACGCGGCGACCGCGGCCAACCACGGCGACCTCAACGTCGCCCTCACGCAATCTGCCTCAAACTCCGCCTACGCGATCACCGACGTCGACGCCTGCTGCACCGGCCAAACCGCCGCCGGCGCCTCCGCCGCGATCAACGCCTGGAGCTCGTCGTCCACAACCTCGACCGTCAACGCGCAGTATCACCAGGACTCCACCGGCTACGCCTCGGAAGCGACTGCCGACGTCTACCAGAACCGCGCCTATGGCGTGACCGCCGCGACAACAGCCGCCGCCAACTCGGCCTCCATCGCCAACGAATGGGGCTATGCGCAGATCCGCGGCCGCCAGAACTCGTCCACCAACGTCAAGGCCGACACGCGCGTCACGCTGCCGGACTTCTCTGGCACAACGTCCATCTCGGCCTACGGCGTCGGTAACTCCACGCTCGCCACCAATGTCGGCTCCGACATGGTCGTCGATGTGGCGCAGCTGAACACCGGCGGCGTTGACGCGAACGCCCAGTTCACAGGCACGTCCTACGATCATGGCGACGTCGTCCTCGCCTCGACCGCAATCGGCAACGGCTTCACCGGCTATGTCTGCTCGCAATGCGGTGACGCAGCCCTCACAGGCACGGTGTCGCAGACCAATGGCGGCAACATTGTCTCCACGGGCTCGATCAACGCAAACGGCGCAGGCGTCATCATCGGCTCGGCCTCGGCCATCGGAAATTCCGCGACCTTCATCACGACCCAGAAGGGCCATTGAGATCGCGAACACCTTCCAGCAACGGCCGGTCCTCCGGTCGATCCTGGTCCGCTAAGTTGAGTTAGGCCCAAGTGCGGGGGCAAGCGTAGAGTAGCGTACAGTTAGTTGCGTACTGGCGGCGGCTTTCCATCACGGAGAGCTGCCGCCTTCGCTTCTGCAGGGCGGAACCACCCGACACTACCCCCGTTTCGGCTCCATGCTCCGACCTGCGCTCACGACCGCCGCCCTGCTGTTCTCCCTGACCGCCTGTGACGAGCCTCCTTCCGCATCCAACCCGCAACCAGCAGCGGCTGCTCAAGAGCCAAGCGAACCTGCCGCGCCAACCGGGCCCGGTACGCCGCCCGCAGGCCCCTTCGCCGCAACGCCCGCCCCTGGCGCAGAGCGGCGCACTTCGCAGACAACACCGGGCCCGATTCCGCTGGCCTACCGCCATCTCTGGGCGATCGATCCGGCAGACTGCGCCAGACAACCCGGCCTCACGCGGATCGCCATCGCCCCGGGCGCCATCCGCTTCTATGAAGGCCGCGCGGTCGTGAAGTCCGCTCAGATCGAAGGGCCGAACAAATTACTGCTCGATGTCGCACACACATCGGAAGGGGGGACGCGTCCTGAACGGCACTCTCTCGGGCTGCGCAATGCGGGATCGCGGCTGCTCTACCAGCGGGGCAGGGACAGCATCAACTACATCCGCTGCGACTGATCAGTTCTCCAGCATGAACTTCATGCCGGCATTCTGCTCCAGCCGCGCGATCAGCTTCCGCCCCA
>CAIKXW010000193.1 GCA_903831485.1 uncultured Alphaproteobacteria bacterium
CCGCGCTCGCAGCCCATGCGCACCAGCTCGCCGACGCCATCGCGATCGATCGAGACGAACGGGTCTTTCTCGTAGATGCCCTTTTCCTCATAGACCTTGAGGAAGCGCGCAGCATCGTCACGCGAGATACCGAGCGTCGTTTGCGTCAGATCGTTGGTGCCAAAGGAGAAGAACTCCGCCTCCTCAGCGATCTCGCTGGCCCGTAGCGCCGCGCGCGGCAGCTCGATCATCGTGCCGACGAGATAATCCACCTGCGCCTTGCGCTCCTGGAAGACGCGCTCGGCTGTCTGCACCACAATGGCGCGCATCAGCTCCAGCTCGCGCCTGGTCGCGACAAGCGGGATCATGACTTCCGGCACAGGCGCATTGCCCGTCTCCTTCGCCACATCCAGCGCCGCCTCGAAGATAGCGCGCGCTTGCATCTCGTAGATCTCCGGGAAGGTGACGCCCAGCCTGCAGCCACGATGCCCAAGCATCGGGTTCGACTCGTGCAGTTCCTCCGCCCGCGCCTTCAGCACCCCAGCCGAAATGCCGGACTGCTTGGCGACTTCTGCAATGTCCTCGTCCTTGTGCGGCAGGAATTCGTGCAGCGGCGGATCAAGCAGGCGGATGGTCACCGGCAGCCCGGCCATGATGCGGAAGATCGCGGCGAAATCGGCGCGCTGCATCGGTAGCAGCTTGTCGAGCGCACGACGCCGTCCGCCTTCCTTCTCCGCGAGGATCATCTCGCGCACCACCGGAATGCGCTCCGCATCGAAGAACATGTGCTCCGTGCGGCAGAGGCCGATGCCCTCCGCGCCGAACTTGCGCGCCGTCTCTGCATCCAGCGGCGTCTCGGCATTCGCGCGCACCTTCATGCGCCGCACCGAATCCGCCCAGCCCATCAGCACCCCGAAGTCGCCGCCGAGCGCCGGTTCTACCATCTTCACCGAGCCCACCAGAACCTCGCCCTTGGCGCCGTCGACTGTGATGATGTCGCCCTTCTTCAGCGTGCGCGAGCCAACGCGGACAATCCCCTTCTCCGCGTCGATCTGCAGCGAGCCTGCACCACACACGCACGGCCGCCCCATGCCGCGCGCCACCACGGCCGCGTGTGAGGTCATCCCACCGCGCGCCGTCACGATGGCCTTGGCCGCATGCATGCCCTGAATGTCTTCCGGTGACGTCTCGATACGCACCAGGATCACGGACTTGCCCATGCCCGCCAGCGCCACGGCCTCAGCCGGATCGAACACCACCTGACCCACAGCCGCGCCGGGCGAGGCCGGCAGGCCTTTCACGAACAGGTCGCGCACCGCGTCCTTGGCGATCGTCGGGTGCAGCAGCTGGTCAAGCTGCGAGGGGTCAAGCCGCAGCACGGCTTCCCGCTCCGTGATCAGCCCCTCCTGGCACATGTCGACCGCAAGCTTCAGCGCCGCCTGCGCCGTGCGTTTCCCGCCCCGCGTCTGCAGCATGTAGAGCACGCCCTGCTCCACCGTGAACTCGATGTCCTGCATGTCGCGATAGTGGCGCTCCAGCCGGTCAGCCACGGCGATCAGCTGGCCATAGACTTCCGGCATCGCCTCTTCGAGCGACAGGTCTTCCGACCTGAGATCGGCCTTGCGCGAGTTGGAGATCGGCGCCGGCGTGCGGATGCCCGCCACCACGTCCTCGCCCTGCGCATTGACCAGATACTCGCCATAGAAGCGCTTCTCGCCGGTCGACGGATCGCGCGTGAACGCCACGCCCGTGGCCGAGCTCTCGCCCATATTGCCGAACACCATGGACTGCACGTTCACAGCCGTGCCCCAGCTCTCGGGAATGTCGTTCAGGCGGCGATAAGTGATTGCGCGATCGTTCATCCAGCTCGCGAACACGGCGCCGATGGCCCCCCACAGCTGATCCTTCGGCTCCTGCGGGAACGGCCGCCCGGCTTTCTTCTCCACCGCCTTCTTGTAGAGCGCGATCACCTCGATCCAGCTCTCGGCGCCGAGATCGGTGTCGAAGTTGAAATCGCGGCTTTCCTTGTAGTCGTCGAGAATATGCTCGAACTCGTCGTGCGAGACGTTCAACACGACGTTGGAGTACATCTGGATGAAGCGGCGATAGCTGTCATAGGCAAAGCGCCGGTCGCCCGAGAGCTTGGCCAGCCCCTCGGCCGTCTGGTCGTTGAGGCCGAGGTTCAGCACCGTGTCCATCATGCCCGGCATCGACGCGCGGCTGCCCGAGCGCACCGACACCAGCAGCGGATTGCGCACGTCGCCGAACTTCTTGCCGGTCCGCCCCTCCAGCGCCTTCAGCGCATCATTGACCTGGCCTTCGAGGTCTTCCGGATACTTCCGCTTGTTCTTGTAGAAGACGGTGCAGACCTCGGTCGTGATCGTGAAGCCCGGCGGCACGGGCAGGCCCAGCTTCGACATCTCGGCAAGGTTCGCCCCCTTGCCGCCAAGCAGGTTCTTCATCGACGCGTCGCCATCCGAGGCGCCGCCGCCGAAATCATAGACCCACTTGGTGGCGAGTTGGGACATGCTGGTCAGCCTTCAAGTTCTGTGGCGA
>CAIKXW010000194.1 GCA_903831485.1 uncultured Alphaproteobacteria bacterium
TAGCGCATCTTTAGCTCCTGTGGTCGCCGGTGTGACCCCGGCATGAAGACTTGATTGCAATGGCCGTGCCAGTTTTCTGGTAACCACATGACGCTCTGTATCTATTGCCTTTTTTAAGTTTCCGGGTGTGGATAAGCTGCGAATATGGTAATAACCGCCACTCGGATATTGGCGTATTAAGCTAAGTAGTGGTAGTTTTCGCCACATGGCTGCACCCTCACCTCCCGAGCTGATCGGACAATCCGCGACATGGCTCGAGAGCCTCGAGCGCGTGTCGCTGGCGGCGCTGGTCGAGCGGCCGATCCTGGTGATTGGCGAACGGGGCACCGGCAAGGAGCTGATCGCGGAGCGGCTGCACTATCTGAGCCCGCGCTGGGACAAGCCGTTCGTGAAGGTGAATTGCGGCGCGCTTTCGGAAGACCTGCTGGATAGCGAACTGTTCGGGCACGAGGCCGGCGCGTTCACGGGCGCCACAAAGCGCCGGCAGGGACGGTTCGAGCAGGCCGATGGCGGTACGCTGTTCCTCGACGAGATCGCAACGGCCTCCATGCAGGTGCAGGAGAAGCTGCTGCGCGTGGTGGAGTACGGGCAGTTCCAGCGGCTAGGCGGCGAAGACACGATCACCACGGATGTCCGGATCGTCGCGGCGACCAATGTCGATCTACCGGGACGGGCGGCCGAGGGGCGCTTTCGTCCTGATTTGCTTGATCGCCTGGCCTTCGACGTGATCACGCTCGCGCCGCTGCGGGCGCGGCCGGAAGACATCATCCTGCTGGCCGAACATTTCGGGCAGCGGATTGCGCGCGAGCTGGAGGGCGACTTCCCGGGCTGGTCGCGCACGGCGCTGGAGGCGATGTGCGGTTATGGCTGGCCGGGGAATGTCCGTGAACTGAGGAATGCAGCGGAGCGGGCGACGTTTCGCACGATGGCGGCGCAGGCGAATGGCGCCCCGCTGGGGCCGGTAACGCTGAGCGTGGACCTGCTCGATCCGTTCAACTCGCCCTGGCGTCCGGCGAAGGACCTGTCGGGCCCGCCCCCGGTCCCGCCGCCGCAACCGCAGCAGGCGACTGCCGTGGTGGAGACGATTTCGGTCGCGCCGCCGAAGTCTGACGGGCCAGTGGATTTCAACGCGATCGTGGCCGAGCTCGAAAAGCGGATGATCGAGGCGGCGCTGGAGAAGTGCCGCGGCCATCAGAAGAAGGCGGCCGAGCATCTCGGACTCAGCTATCACCAGATGCGCGGGCTGCTGCGGAAATACGGCGTCGGACGCGAGGCGGCCCAACAGGACGTAAACGAATTCTAAGAAATTTTGTTCGGCAGACGAAACTCTTCCTCAACCCTGTTTCCCTAGCCTGCATGTGGAGCCATCCGCATGCGTCGTACTTTCTTCCTCGACATGGAATTCGACACGCTGAATGCGGACGAGGCGGCGCGTCGGATCGCGACGCGCGCCCGCAAGCTCGGGCCGTTCGCTTATGTGTCGACGCCCAATGTCGATCACATGGTGCGCGTCGACCGCGAACCACGACTGATGCAGCTCTATGACGACGCCTGGCTGAACCTGTGCGACAGCCGCGTTCTCGAAGCCTTCGCGAGCGCGTCCTATCTCGACCTGCCTGCGGCGCCCGGCGCCGACATCGTGGAGCTCCTTTTCCGCCAGCACATCGGCGCGAATGATCCAGTGGTGGTGATCGGGGGCACGCACAGGCTGGTCGACCGCCTGCGCCAGAAGTTCGTCCATCTCGACATTCGCTGGTTCGATGCGCCGGCCGGTTTGCGCGATGATCCGGCGGCCCGCGCGGCATGCGTGCAGTTCATCCGCGAGAACCCGGCGCCGTTTGTCTTTCTTGCCGTGGGATCGCCGCAGCAGGAGCTGATCGCGCATGAGGCGCGGCTGGCGGGGGATTGCACCGGCGTTGCGATGTGCTGTGGCGCAGCGCTGGAGTTGCTGACGGGCATGACGGCGCGCGCGCCGCAATGGATGCGCACGCACAGGCTTGAGTGGCTGTATCGGCTGGCAGCCGAGCCTGGCCGTCTGTGGAAGCGCTACCTCGTCGACGGACCGCGCATCTTCCTGATCTGGCATCGCTGGCGCACCCGCGTGCAAGTCGCTTCCGTGGGCGCAAGCCGCGTGGCAGTGTCCCCGCAATAAGGGGATGCGATGGCCGGGCAGAAACGGCTCTTTCTTTACTGGGATCCTGCAATCGACGCCGGACTGCGGCGGGCGCTGTAGGCAGCGTTCGGTCGGCTAAATGTCGAAACGGCGGATGGCGATGCGGCGGACATCGATCCGGAGAATCCCGGGGTGGTTGCGGTGATCGCCTCGCTGGAAGGCGGATGGTCGCCGCCAGCAACGCCGGACATCGTGACCCAGGGTGGCGCGGGGGAAGATCACCCCGACGCCCGGCGCGACTCGCCTCACCTTCGATGACATAAAGGATGAAGCGCCGCAGTGGACGAAGCTGTTGCGGCAGCTGAACACAAAGCTTGGACTTGCGAGCCTTGCCCTTCCAGCTGAAGAACGTGAGGTTGGGCTGAATGCGACGGCGCAGCGTGCGGATGAGGCCGAGCGCAACATGTCGGCGGCGTTGCTGAACGAGGCCAACCCTATTCGCGAGAACCGGCAGCAGCAGCTCGGCATGGCGAAGGCGCGCGAACGTATCGCGGAGCTGGAGCGCGAGAACGCGCGGCTCTCCCATCTCAACCAGTCAGGCCGGTTTGCGATCGGCGCCGTGCCGCAGACTTTGCGCGAGGCTGTTTCGAGGGCGCGGGAGTTTGCGCGACGGGCGGAGCTTTCTGCGGCGCGAGCCGCAGAGGCCACACCGTCGTTTCCGGATGTGATTGCGTGGAGCGGCGCGCTCTATTCGGGC
Source organism: uncultured Alphaproteobacteria bacterium (assembly GCA_903831485.1). Next base: position 2,871 of record CAIKXW010000194.1, read on the forward strand.
GAGACGCGGAATGGACGACCACATGGCCATGGCGTGATGGCTTTTGCGCGCGGTCAGTCTGTCGCGGCCGCCTATCGTGGTGAGTTTGCCGACGGAAAGCGCGCGGGCCTCGGGTTTGGGGTCGCTGATGGCGGGCTCGTGTGGCCCGGCCAATTGAACGCGGACGATGCGTGCGGCTTCGGCATTCTTGAAGCGCCGGATGGACGGCGTTTCGAGGGGCGTGTGGAGGCGGGCGCGTCAGGTGCGCCGGTCGCTGAACAGGGCTGGGACTGGTCCGCGCCGGAGCCAGGGCGACACAGGGCGATTCATCATGCGGCGGCCCCGTCCCTGACCGCTCCTGCTACGGAGTAGCTAGCGCCAGCAGCTGATCGAAGCCTCCAGTTCGTCGAGCACCATGGCGTGCGTACTGATGTAGGCGATCGTGCTTTCGCCGGAGAAGGATGAAAGCGCATCCCCCATGCCGTCGGCCATCTCGGCCAGCTCTTCGGGCGAGAATGCCTCCCCGTTGTTGGCGCCGGCGAGGACCTCAGACTCCTCGACGGCGCTGCTGATGACGGCTCCATCGCGCGACCAGCTACCCAGGATTGAAAATTCGAGGCTGATGACGTCGCCGCTATCGGGGACTTCGACGTAGAACCACCCCTCCAGCGAACCGTCGGCATTGAAGGCAAGATTTGCATCCATCCCCGGCTCATCGAGCAGTGATGTCATCCGGCAGGACCAGGCGGCGCTGGTCAGTTCATCACTCGTCTGCGCATGGGCAGGCACACCGGCGACCATA
>CAIKXW010000195.1 GCA_903831485.1 uncultured Alphaproteobacteria bacterium
CTCGGCGGCGGCACGTTCGACGTCTCGATCCTCGAGATCGGCGATGGCGTGTTCGAAGTGCTGTCGACCAATGGCGACACCTTCCTCGGCGGCGAGGACTTCGACAACCGTATGGTCGACTATATCTGCGACGAGTTCCAGAAGCAGAACGGCGTCGATCTCCGCAAGGACCTGATGGCGCTGCAGCGCGTCCGCTCCAAGGCCGAAGAGGTCAAGAAGGAGCTGTCGACCGTCTCGCAGGTCGACATCACCGAGCCATATATCACAGCGGGTCCCTCGGGCCCGGTCCACCTCAACATGAAGCTGACGCGCGCCAAGCTCGAGGCCCTCGTCGAGGACCTGGTGAAGCGGACGATCGACCCGTGCAAGAAGGCGCTGTCCGACGCCGGCAAGTCCGTGGGCCAGATCGACGAAGTCATCCTCGTCGGCGGCATGACGCGCATGCCGAAAGTGCAGGAGGCGGTGAAAGCCTTCTTCGGCAAGGAGCCGCACAAGGGCGTCAACCCGGATGAAGTCGTCGCCGTCGGCGCGGCGATCCAGGGCGGCGTGCTGCAGGGCGACGTGAAAGACGTCGTGCTGCTCGACGTGACCCCGCTGTCGCTCGGCATCGAGACGCTGGGCGGCGTGTTCACGCGCCTGATCGATCGCAACACGACCATCCCGACGAAGAAATCGCAGGTGTTCTCGACCGCTGACGACAACCAGTCGGCCGTGACGATCCGCGTGCTTCAGGGCGAGCGCGAGATGGCGAGCGACAACAAGCTGCTCGGTAACTTCAACCTTGAGGGGATCCCGCCTGCTCCGCGCGGCGTGCCACAGGTCGAGGTGACGTTCGACATCGACGCCAACGGCATCGTCAACGTGTCGGCGCGCGACAAGGCGACTGCGAAAGAACAGAAGATCACCATCCAGGCCTCCGGCGGTCTCACCGAAGCCGAGATCCAGCAGATGGTGAAGGACGCCGAAGCCAACGCGGCTAACGACAAGAAGCGCCGCGAGACGGTCGAGACGCGCAACCAGGCCGAAGGCCTGGTGCACGCGACCGAGAAGCAGCTGGCCGAGCATGGCGGGGCGATCAGCGCCCAACTGAAGAGCGAGATTGAAGGCGGCATCGCCACCTTGAAAGCCTCGCTCGAGAAAGACGACGCGGCCGACATCAAGGCGAAGAGTCAGGCCCTGGCCGCCGCGGCCATGAAGATGGGCGAGGAAATCTACGCCAAGGGCCAGGGCCCTGAAGGCGGCGGCCCAGACGCAGGGGGCTCCCCGAGGGGCGGCGGCGGCGGCGACGATGTCGTCGACGCAGACTTCGAGGAAGTCAAAGACGACAAGAAGAGCGCCTGATCTCGGTATAGAGTAACGAGTCAGACAGTGTCAGGTCAGCTGAACAAATGAATGGGCCGTGGCCGGGTGGGGACTTTAATCCATCCCGGCCATGGCCCATCTAGTTTCAGCGGTTGCTAAGGTTCGGCTGCAATACAACGTTAATTGCATGCCCGAAGGGATGAGCATCTTGGTCAAGGTCCGGTCTTCACCATGAGCGAGCGCTCCTACTACGATGTACTCGGCGTCGCGAAGGACGCTGACGAGAAGGTTCTCAAATCCGCCTTCCGCAAGAAGGCGATGGAGTACCATCCCGATCGCAACAAGGGCTGCGCCGAGAGCGAAGCCAAGTTCAAGGAAATGTCCGAGGCCTATGAAGTCCTGAGCGATCCGCAGCGCCGTGCGGTCTATGACCGTTTCGGCAAGCAGGGCCTGAATGGCGCGGGCGGCGGCGGGGCATCGAACGGCCGGCCGGAAGACATCTTCCGCGACGTGTTCGGCGACGTGTTCTCGGAATTCTTCGGCGCGCAGCAACGCCAGCAGGGACGCGGCGGTCCGGCGCGCGGTGCGGATCTTCGCTACGACTACGAGATCGGCCTCGAAGACGCCTTCCACGGCAAGCAGGCCGACATCACCGTGCCTTCGACAGAAGCGTGCGCGCCGTGCAACGCCACGGGGGCGGAGCCTGGGACAAAGCCGGAGACCTGCACGACCTGCGACGGCCATGGCCGCGTGCGGATGAGCCAGGGCTTCTTCACCATGGAGCGGACATGCGGCCGCTGCCAGGGCTCGGGCCAGGTCATCAAGACGCCGTGCCGCCAGTGCGGCGGCCGCGGCGCCATCCGCAAGGACCGCACCCTGTCAGTCAACATTCCGGCGGGCATCGAGGACGGCCAGCGCATCCGCCTGTCGGGCGAAGGCGAGCCGGGGATGAAGAACGGCCCCAAGGGCGATCTCTACATTTTCGTCTCGGTGCGGGAGCATGAACTGTTCGAGCGTGACGGCCAGACGCTGTTCGCGCGCACGCCGGTGCCGATGGTAACCGCGGCGATGGGCGGCGAGATCGAGATGCCGACGCTGGATGGCGCGCGCATGAAAGTGTCGATCCCCGAAGGCGCGCAAACCGGCAAGCGCATGCGCCTCAAGGGCAAGGGCATGCCGAGCCTGCGCGGCGGCGCCCATGGCGACATGGTGGTCGAACTCTTCGTCGAGACGCCGACGCACCTCTCCGCCAAGCAGAAGGAACTGCTGAAGCAGTTCGCTGCCGAATGCTGCCCGAGCGGGAAGTGCCATCCGGAGAGCCAGGGCTTCTTCAAGAAGGTGAAGAAGTTCTTCGATCAGGAAGACTCGCGGGCTTAGGAACTCGCCGCCGGACTCTCGACGTCAGCGAAAGGCGAAAGCCTGGATCACTCAGCCTCAGGTCGGTGACGGCGCGGCCGGAAGCGGCTCGCCATTTTCGTCATAGATCAGGTCGCACCGGATATCGACGGCCTGCTTCTGCGCCATCGCGACTGGGCCCTCGTAGATGCCGCACGAGAGCAGATTGTCCTCATGCGTCTTGCGCGCCGAGTAGACATTCACCAGCACTTGCGGCGCGCCCTCGACATTCGGCAGTTGCGCCGGATCGAAACTTGCGGCGGGAACAGTGATTGTCGCGTTCTCGGGCGCGACCTCGACCAAATCCTCGCCGAGCGGGATCTGACCCATCTCGTCAGCGGTGGGTTTGGCCGCAGCATTGGGCGCGCCCCAGAACATGCCGGCGACGATGACCCGCTCCTTCGTGGAGACGAGCTTCTCGGCGGCGCGCGGCGTCAGGGTAAGCGCCACGTCAAACGCGTAGGGGCTGGCAGGCGCAGCCGCCGCGACCGGGCCTTCGGCAGTTGGGGCGGGGCTGCAGGCCAGCGCGGGGAGCAGGAAGGCGAGCGATGCGAACTTTTTCATGCAGGATGAATTGGAGCGATTGGCGAGGCGCGTCAAACGCCCCGCCCTCGCCTGCGGCGGATTTCCCGGTATAAGGCGGCGCATGAGCATCAGGATCGCGATTGCAGGCATTGCCGGGCGGATGGGTCAGGCGCTGGTCAACTCGGCCGGTGCGGACTTTGTCATCGCCGGCGGCAGCGAGCGGGCGGGGTCGGACGCACTGGGCGTGGCCTCGGGTGGCTGGAGGGTCAGCGACAGCGCGGCGACGGCCGCAGAGTCAGCCGACGCCTGGATCGATTTCACGACGCCTGCAGCATCGCTTGAGTCGCTGGAACAGCTGAAACAGGCCGGCGTGAAGGCCGCCATCATCGGCACGACAGGGCTGTCGGCCGAGCAGGAGCGGGTTGTGGCCGAGCACGCGAAGCGGATCGTCATCGTGCGCGACCGGAATTTCTCGCTGGGCGTCAACCTGATGATCGGGCTGGTCGAGCAGGCAGCCGCCAAGCTGAAGGCCGACTGGGATATCGAGATCACCGAGGGCCATCACCGGCGGAAGGTGGATGCGCCTTCGGGCACGGCGCTGATGATCGGCGAAGCGGCGGCGCGCGGACGTGGCGCTTTGCTGGGGGACATCCGGGTTCCACCGCATGACGGCCAGACAGGGCCGCGCAAGGAAGGGTCGATCGCCTTCTCCGTGATCCGCGGCGGCGGGATCATTGGCGATCACGAGGCGGCCTTCATCTCGGACGAAGAAGTGCTGTCGATCAGTCACCGCGCGCTCGACAGGGCGATCTTCGCCAAGGGCGCGCTGGCGGCGGCGAAGTGGGCTGTGGCGCAGAAGCCGGGCCTCTATGCGATGCGAGATGTTCTTTCGCTGTGATCTGGCTGGCGCTGTGATTTGCGCTTCTGTTTCAGATTGTTTCCGGGCTTTCACTTTGCGTGTGGCCGCCTGCCCGCTTAGACCGGACCAGCGCAGCCGGGACGAGCTGCGGTGGTGGAAGCGCTTGGGATGGGAGTAGGCGCGCGGCATGACGCAGGCGCCGAACATATTTCTGTCAGCACGGACGCAGCTGAACCGGCTGGCTCTTGGCCAGGTGAGCGCGGCGGACCTGCTTGAGGAACACGTCGCCCGCTACAAGGCGGCGAACCCGGCGGTGAACGCCGTTGTGCGCACCGATCTGGAGACGGCGCGGGCCCGGGCGGGCGAGCTCGACAGGATGCTCAAGGCGGGGACGGCGGCAGGTCCGCTGCATGGCCTGCCGATGACGATCAAGGACACGTTCGATGTCGACGGCATGCCGGCGACGTCCGGCGCGCCAGAATACGCCAAGCGCCCTGCCCGCACGAATGACGCAGCTGCCGTTGCACGCCTCCGGGCTGCTGGCGCAGTTATCTGGGGCAAGACGAACACGCCCTATCTTGCGGGCGACAGCCAGACATCGAACCCACTGCATGGGCGGACATCGAATCCATGGGACCTCGCGCGAACGCCGGGCGGGAGTTCCGGCGGAGCGGCGGCCGCGCTGGCGACCGGGATGACGCCGCTGGAGCTTGGCTCCGACATCGGCGGCAGCCTGCGCTTTCCGGCGCACTTCTGCGGCGTCGCTGCGCTGAAGCCGACATTCGGACGGGCGCCGATCGTTGGCCACGTGCCGCCGGCGCCGGGATCGCTGGCGGTGCGCGACCTGAACGTGGCGGGGCCGATGGCGCGCGATGTCGCTGACCTGCGGCTGATGTTCAACGTGCTGACTGGGGCTGCGAATGCGGGTCCGGCGAAGCGTACATCGCTGCGCGCGTTGCGGATCGGTGTGTGGGCGGAGGACAAGGCGTTCCCGGTCTCAGCTGATTGCCGCTCAGCGGTGGAGACCGCCGCCGAGGCGGCGAGCGATATCGGCGCACAAGTCCTGGTCGCCAAGCCGGATGTCGACGGCGCTGTTCTGATCGATCTCTATCTGCAACTCCTCCTCCCGCTGCTCGCCACCGACATGCCGGGGCCTCTTGTGAAGGCGCTGGAGGCAGGGCGGCCTCTCGCGAAGATCATGGCGCGCGGCGAGCCGTTCGGACGCGGCAAGTGGGCGGCCTATTCGGCGGCGACGCACCATGACTGGCTGAGGGCGGACGAGAGCCGCCGCCGCCTGAAGCGGACGATATCGGACTTCTTCTCGCGCTGGCATGCGCTGATCACGCCTGTCGCACCGACCGCAGCTTTTCCCCATGTCGAAACGGGAGACGCGGTGACGCGGGTGCTGAGCGTCGATGGCAAGGCGATCCCCTATCACATGCTGCACGGCTGGATTGCGCTGGCGACGGTGTGCCACCTGCCCGCCGTGGTGATCCCCGTGCCGCGCCGTGCGGGCCAGTTGCCGTGTGGGGTGCAGATCATCGGGCCGGAAGGCGGGGATGAGGATGTACTCGCGATCGCGGAGGCGATCGAGGCGCAGATGGGCGGATTCCAGAGACCGCCTGAAGAGGCGCTGAAGGCGCTGCCGACGATGGTGCGGCCGAAGCCAAAGCCTGCGCCCAAGCCGGCGAAGCAGGTGAAGGCGAAGCCCGTGAGGCCTACGAAGGCGGAGAGGCCCAAGCCTGTGCGGAAGGCGAAGCCGCCGAAACCGGCGAAGAGATAGGCCCGGCTACCAGCTGCCGATGTTCGGCGCGCTTGCCCATGGCTCGGCAGGTGCAAGCGCTTCGCCCTTCTGCAGGAGCTCGATGGAAATGCCGTCGGGCGAGCGGACGAAGGCCATGCGGCCGTCGCGGGGCGGGCGGTTGATTGTGACGCCCATCTTCTGGAAGCGCTCGCAGGCGGCGTAGATGTCGCCGACGCGGTAGGCGAGGTGGCCGAAATTGCGGCCGCCAGAATACTCGCGCTCGTCCCAGTTCTGGGTCAGCTCGACCATGGGGACGCCCGGCGGCAGGCGTTCCTTGCCGTCATAGTTGGCGCGCTTGATGTCGTCGGGCGAGGCGAGGAAGACCAGTGTGTACTTGCCCTGCGGATAGTCGTTGCGGCGGACCTCGGTAAGACCAAGGCCGTCGCAGAAGAATTTCACGGCGGCGTCGAGATCGCCGACACGAACCATGGCGTGGAGGAATTCGATGCTCATGCATTGTCCTGGGTATGGCGTTCGCGGCGGGCGTCACTGATCGCCTGCATCAGGCGACGGGCGAAGGTCTCGCGCTCACGCGGGGTGAGAAACTCGCCGAGCGGATAAGCTGTCCGCGATGTGGCGAGGCGAAGGGCGTTGGGGCCGGTGGCTGTGCGATCGAACTCGACGCGGGCGAAGTGGGACGCCATGCTGGCGCGCCGCTCCCTGCCCCAGCCATCGACTTTTCGCACATCGACCTCGTCGGCTGTGACGCGGACATAGGTGCGCGCGGTCTGTGCGCGGAAGGACCACTGGAAGACCAGCCAGAGCACAAGGATTTCGGCGCCAAGAAAGCCGACCACCGGCCAGGCGCCGACAAGCAGGAAGCCAAGGCTGAACACAGCGCTGAAGGCGCCGAGGATCAGCATCACGCGGTTGAGGCCGCGCGTTGTCAGCGAGCGTGGAGGCTCCAGCACGGCGTCGAGATAGACGATGGCCATTTGCGGAGATTAGGTCGGGAGGCGTTCTTCGCAAGTGCCGGATGACAATGCTGGCCGGCTGGGCTTTAGAGAAGCATGGCGAAGGCGGCGGCGAAGAAGAAGTCGAAGAAACCCGCGAAGGGCTTTACGCCGGAGATGGCGGGCGAGCTTTTCAGGCGGCTGGCCGAACACCGGCCCGATCCGAAGACCGAGCTGGCCTATACCGATCCCTATACGCTGGTGGTCGCTGTCGCGCTTTCGGCGCAGGCGACGGATGTGTCGGTGAACAAGGCGACGAAGGAATTGTTCAGGGTTGCCGACACGCCGGCGAAGATGGTGGCGCTCGGTGAGGAAGGCGTCGCCGAATACATCAAGACGATCGGGCTTTGGCGGGGCAAGGCGAAGAATGTGATCGCGCTGTCGAAGATCATTCTCGAACAGCATGGGGGCAAGACGCCGCGCACGCGGGAGGAGCTCGTGGCGCTGCCGGGCGTGGGCCACAAGACGGCGAGCGTGGTGCTGAACGAGGCTTTTGGCGAGGCGACGATTGCGGTGGACACGCACGTCTTCCGCGTCTCGAACCGGACGGGGCTTGCGCCCGAGGCGACGCCGGAGAAGGTCGAGAAGAAGCTGCTGCAGGTGACGCCTGACGCATACAAGCGTGGGGCGCATCACTGGCTGATCCTGCACGGGCGCTACACGTGCCTGGCGCGCAAGCCGGGGTGTCCGGAGTGCGTCATCCGCGATCTTTGCCAGTATGACGCGAAGACGGGGGAGTAGTTACCGCTGCGCGTACGGATAACAGCGGGCGCGGGGGAGCGGGATGCGGACGTGGCGGGCGAGCGCTTCGATTGCGTCGCCGTGTTCCAAATAGGAGTCGGCGTTCTCGGGGCCGACGATGATGATCGTGAAATCGCTCGACGGCTTTGGGCCGGGCGGCAGCATGGCGGTGGCGAGGCCAGATCCGTCGTCGGCGCGGAGCGTCATGAAGACCGGCATTGTGCGGGCGATGTGGGCCTTGAGGCCGATGTCGCGCTCAAGCCCCTGCCCCGGCACATAGGTACGGCGCGCGCGCTGCTGCGCGGTGAGGAAGTGTTTTTCGACAGCGTGACGCATCAGGCGGGACTCGGCGCCAGCCTCGGCTTCGGTTTCGATACGGAACCAGGTACGCCCTTTGAAGGCGTCGCAGGCATACTGCATGTGATGACCTCTCCCGCAGCCAAGGTAGGCAGGCGCGGTGTGAGGCGGAAGGGGTGAGGTGCAGTCGTGAGTCGGCGTTCCCTGCGATCCGGAGATCAGAGCCGCTTCTTGAGGGCTGCGCCGAGCATCTCGCCGATGTGGGGGCCGTCTTTCGGAAAGAGGAAGGGCTCGATGACTTCGAGTTCCATCAGGAGAAGCTCGCCGGCCTGGCCACGGACCATGTCGACGCGGGCGTAGAGGGGCGGCGTGGCGAGGGCGGCGAGGACGGCTTGCGCGGCGGCGCGGTCGGACGGGGTTGGGTCGATGGCTTGCGAGGTGCCGCCATAGGCCTCCTGAATCCGGTAGTCGCCGGACTTCGCGCGCTTGACGAGGGCGTGGCTGAATTCGCCGTCGACGAAGAGGAAGGAGTATTCGCCCTCGGTTGCGATGGAGGCGATGAAGGGCTGGATCATGCCGGGGCGATCCATGATGGAGCCAGCTTCAGGCATGTTGGCCCTGGTGTAGCGGACCTGGGCGCGGGCGCCGCCGCCGACCTGGCGTTTGAGGACGACGTCCTCAATGCCGAAGGCGGACATGGCGTGGACGATGTCGTCGGCTGTCGGCGCTTCCGGCCAGAGCGTGGGGATGACGGGGACGCCGCGCGATTCCAATTCACGGAGGTAGGTCTTGCGGATGTTCCAGCGGACGGCGCCGGGGTCGTTGAAGACGGGCACGCCGAGGCCGGCGATGCGATCCAGCGTGGCGAGGAAATCCTCGTGCCGGTCCTGGTAGTCCCAGGCGCTGTTGACGAGGACAGCGCCGAAGCGCGTCCAGGCGATGGGGTCGATCCAGCGGACGGGCGTGAGGGTGAGGCCGTGGGGGGCAAAGCCGCCGCGGAGGATATCGAGCTGGATATCGAAGAGATGCGCATCGGCGCGGCGGTCCGGCGCATCGGACACGAGGTTTGCGGCCGTCAGCAGGGCGATTTCAGTCATGTGGCGCGTGCTTCCCGTGGTCTCACTTGCGTGAGGCTTCCGCACAGTCTTTAAGTCCGGCGAGCCGGGCTTTCCATCGTGGATTTTGCCGCGGCGCGGGGAAGAATTCTCATGCCGGTGAAGTATGACGTCGTCGCCCTGGGCAACGCCATCATGGACGTGATCGCGCAGGTGGATGACGACTTTCTCGTGAAGCACGACATCCCCAAGGCGCGGACGAACCTGATCACGACGGAGCGCTGTGACTATCTCTACAACGCCCTGCCCGCGAGCCGGGTGGAGACCAGCGGCGGATCGGCCGGAAACACGATCGCCGGGCTTCGCAGCCTTGGCGCCAGCGCGGCTTTCATGGGCAAGGTCGGCGATGACAAGATCGGCCGGGATTATGTGGCTGACATGGGCAGGATCGGCGCGGACTTCTTCGGCAAGCCACTGATTGACGGCGCGCCGACCGCGCGATCGATGATCGCAGTTACGCCGGACGGCGAGCGGTCGATGAACACCTACCTTGGCGCCTCGACCGAGTTTGCAGCGGACGATGTGGACGCAGACGCCGTGAAGGCGGGGGCGTGGCTCTATCTCGAGGGCTATCTGTTCGACAAGCCGGCGGCGAAGACGGCGTTCGTGCACGCCTCCGAAGTCGCGAAGGCTGCGGGGCGGAAGGTTGCGATCACCATGTCTGACGTGTTCTGTGTCGATCGGCATCGTGACAGCTTCGTGCATTTGATCCGCTCGCATTGCGACCTGGTGTTCGCCAACGAGGCGGAACTGCTGGCGATCTACGAGACCGACGATTTCGATGCGGCCATGGCGCAGATCGCCAAGGACAGCCAGATCGCCGCGATCACGCGCTCGTCCAAGGGATCGGTGATCGTGTCGGGCGGGGATACGTGGACGGCGCCGGTTGCGCCTGCGTCAGTGGTGGATGCGACGGGTGCGGGCGACCAGTATGCGGCTGGCGTGCTCTACGGGATCACGCACGGCCTGTCGCTGCAGGAATCGGCCGTGCTGGGCAATCTGTGCGCGGGCGAGGTGATCTCGCATATCGGGCCGAGGCCGTCGGTGAACCTGCGCGAGCTGGCGCTGAAGGCGGGGCTGAAGGTCTAGCCCAACCCCTTTGGCGTGATGACGTGCTCTGCGCCTTTCTTGGTGAGCTCGGTTATGCAGACCCAGGCGAAGCCGGCGACGCCGGTGGCGCCTGCGGCCGTTGCGGCAAAGCCAGTCGCCCAGCTCAGCGCGCTGAGCGCGCCCAGCATGATAGCCCAGAGGGCGAGGCCGATGACGCTGGCGAGCGCGACAATGGCGATCGGCGCGATGATGAGCGACAGCCAGAAATCGCCCATGAAGATGGTCTCGCCCTTTGTGCGCCAGACATTGAGCACGGCGAAGGCGAGCGCGCCGAGGCCCAGCTGCACGAGAGCAGCTATGCCGCTGGACTCCCACAGCCGCGCGGCGGTGAAGACCAGCGCGTAGAAGGGCGATTGCAGGCCCCTCCCCTCCGGCGCGCCGAAGCCGGACCAGCCGCCATTACTGGTCTCGCCGGAGATGGCTGACTGCAGTTCGACGCCGAACGTTGTGGCGACGCTGATCGGCGAGGTTTCGGCGACGGCGTTGACCCAGCCGGCCTGTGCGTCCTTTGCGCTGGCCAGCCATTCAGGGCTGGTGACGCGCTCGGCGACGGCGCCGACAATGAGCGTGACAATCAAGCCAACAAGGATGGAGAGCACGCGGCGCGAGAGGCGCGTGAACGGGTTCGGTGTCGGTTGGTCTGTCATCGCCCCGGCCTTCTCCCCGTGCGCGGTCTGGCATGGGTATGGGGTTGGGGCAACCGGCTGCATCGGTGAGCCCGGCCTCGTCCTTCGAGACGCCGCTTCGCGGCTCCTCAGGATGAGGCCTCACAGTTGGCGCGCATGTTGAGAAGCCCTCCTCCTGAGGAGGCCGAAGGCCGTCTCGAAGGACGAGGGCGCGCTCACCCTCGCTTCAGCGCATCCTCGACGAAATCCAGCCGGTCCTGGCCGAAGTGCATCTCTTCGCCGTCGGGCGTCTGGACAAAGAAAGTCGGGGCGCCGAAGACGCCGCGGGCGACGGCTTCGTCGGTGACGGCTTTCAGCTTTTCCTTGTTGGCGGGGTTCTCGGCGGCGGCGAAGAATTCATCCGCGGAGAAGCCGGCCGTTGTGAGGATTTCAGCAAGCACGGCCTTGTCAGCGATGTTCTTCTGGTCATGCCAGGCGGCTGTGAAGATGGCGCTGAGGTATTTCTCGAAGTGGGGACCCTCGACCCATTCCTGGGCGGCGCGCTGGACCATGAGCGTCATCATCGGGAAGTACGGGTTGGGCTGGAAGGGCGTGTTGAACTTCCTGGCCCAGCGCTGGAGGTCGGCGGCCATCCACTTGCCCTTCTGCGGCAGCGTGCCGGGC
>CAIKXW010000196.1 GCA_903831485.1 uncultured Alphaproteobacteria bacterium
CGCTGATCCTGTTCGGTTCGTTCCTCGCGTTCGGCGTGATTGACCGGATCGCCGCAAAGAAGCGGGGCGATGTAGGGGCAGCCGAGGCCACGCCGAACGTGCTCGGGGACCTGATTTCGCTGGCTGTCGGCCTCGCCCTTTATGGGGTCCTGGTCTACGAACTGCATTACATCCTGTTCGGGATCGACCTCTACGCGTGATCGCTGGGCCCTTGATCTCCAGACTGGGGCGCCGCATTGCGCCGGAAGGGCGGGCGGACTAAGCAGCGCGCTATCCGGTTCCCGATGGCGGGAAGAGTGCGCCCCCTATGTCTGCCCAAGCCCAGTCAGCCCGCAAGTCGGTCAAGGACATCGCCGCCGCCAAGGGCGGCACGCCGCTGGTTTGCTTGACGGCCTACACGGCCCCGATGGCAGCCATGCTGGACGAGGTCTGCGATGTCCTCCTGGTCGGGGACAGCGTCGGGATGGTCGTTCACGGACTGCCAACCACGGTCGGCGTCACACTTGAGATGATGATCCTGCATGGCCAGGCCGTGATGCGCGCCAGTAAGCGGGCGTTCGTTGTGGTCGACATGCCGTTCGGCTCCTATGAGGCGAGCCTCGAGCAGGCGTTCATGAACGCCGCGCGGATCATGAAGGAAACCGGCTGCCAGGCCGTGAAGATCGAGGCGGGCGAGTACGCCGCCGCCACCGTCCGCCATCTGACGGACCGGGGCATTCCGGTGATGGCCCATGTCGGGCTACGCCCTCAGGCGACCAATGTAGACGGTGGTTTCAGGGCCAAGGGGCGGACCGAGACGGAACGCACCAAGGTGATCACGGAGGCCGTGGCCGCAAATGAGGCCGGGTGCTTCGCCATGGTGATCGAGGGGGTGGCGGAAGACCTCGCCGCGATGATCACGGCGCAGGTTTCGTGCCCCACGATTGGCATCGGTGCATCGGCAAAATGCGACGGCCAGGTACTCGTAACAGACGACCTGCTGGGAATGTTCGACTGGACACCCCGATTCGTGCGACGCTATGCCGACCTCCGCGGCGAGATCGGCCGGGCGGCCGAAGGATACGCGAAGGATGTCAGGGCCCGAGCGTTTCCCGGGGAAAAAGAGACGTACGTCCTCAAAAAAGCGCCATAATCCCAACGGCCTTGTTGAATTGCCCGGGACGTTCGCCCCGGCTAAGTTGCCCCACCTTTTGGAGCCCATCCCAACGTGAATGACGACGCCTTTCAGGAAGTGAACAAGAGCCTCCGCGAGGAGCAGCTCGCGAAGGCGTGGAAGCGCTGGTCGATCTTCGTCTATCTCGGCGTGGGCGCGATCGTGGTCGGCGTCGGCGTCATGGAGTTCATGCGCTATCAGCGCAACGAAGCCATCGCGCAGGCATCGAGGACATACGACGCCGGGTTCGCCGCGCTCGAGGCCAGCGACCTTGCCACGGCGCGTGCACGTTTCAGCGAACTGACAACCAACGACACCGGCTTCGCGGTCCTCGCCGGGCACATGCTCGCCGGCATCGAGCGCGACCTTACCAATGACACTGCGGCGATCGAGGCGCACCTCAAGAACGCTGCGGCGTCGGACGATGGCGTGATGGGCGACCTGGCCCTGCTGAAGCTCGGCTACCTGCAGGCTGACACGGCTACACGTGCGCAACTTGAAGCGACGATGAAGCCGCTGCTCGACCGGCCCGGCCAGGCTGCGCTGCTAGCCCGCGAACTGATCGCGGCCAAAGCACTGGCCGAGGGCGATGTGGAATTCGCGCGCGACACATTCGAGGTTCTGGACGTCGACATCAACGCGCCCGGCGCGATGCGTGAACGCGTATCCCGCGCGCTGGCGACGCTTCCGGCCCGCGCCGTCAACCTCGATGCGCCGGCGGCGACGCCTGCCGTGACAACTGAAACACCTGCCACGCCTGCACCCGCTGCAGGCGCGCCTGCGCAAGACGCCACCCCTGCCGCTCCGACCGGACAGCCACAGCAATGATGTCAGCCATGCGTTCCCTGCTTTTCACCGTTCCGCTGATCGGCCTGATGGCCGCATGCGGCAACGGACCGGTGATCCTCTCCGAAGAGGAGAAGGCCGCGCGGGTGACGATCAACCCGTTTCAGGACGATCTGACGCCTGACCCGACGCTGGCGGCCGCAGCGATCGCCTTGCCGCCTGCGCAAGCTTCCGGCGACTGGCCGCAATCCGGATTGAACGCGGCCAAGATGCCCGGGCATCTCGAGGCTGCGCCGGACTTCCGCGAAGCCTGGCGTTCGAACGTGGGCGAGGGCTCAGGCGAGATCAAACGCATCGTGGCGGCGCCGGTCGTCAAGGACGGCCGCGTCTACGCAATCGACGCGAACCAGAAGGTGTCTGCATTCGATGCAGCTTCCGGGCGCCGCGTCTGGGAGCAGCAACTGAAAGCAGGCAATCCGCACTGGGACGAATTCTCGGTCGGCGGCGGGCTGGCGATTGCCGGCGACAAGCTCATCGTCGCGTCGGGCTTTGCCTATGTGGCGGCCCTTCGCCTGAACGACGGGACGGAAATCTGGAAGCGCCGGGTGGAGAGCCCCCTGTCTTCATCTCCCGCCATTCAGGGCAACCGCGCCTACCTGACATCGACGAACAATGACTTCTTCGCGCTGGACACCGACACGGGCGAGGTTCTCTGGAACGACCAGGCGCTGGCCGAGACGGCGCGTGTGCTGTCTTCGCCCAGCCCGGCGGTGACGCCGGACATCCTCGCGGTCGGTTATTCGTCCGGCGAGTTGATCGCCTATCTGCCGGCCAACGGCCGCCGCCTCTGGACGGACACGCTGACCTCGACGGGCCGCTATACGCCGCTGTCCGCGATCAACGACATTGCGGGCAAGCCGGCGATCCAGGAAGGCGTGGTGTATGCCGCCAGCCATTCCGGCGTGCTGGCGGCGATCGACGCCCGCTCGGGCGCGCGCATCTGGAGCAAGATCTTCGGGTCGCGTCAGGGCCCTGTGGTCGCCGGGGAGTATCTCTACGTGGTCGGCACGGGCGGCAAGGTCGCCTGCTTCAGCAAGATCGACGGGAAGCTGGCCTGGGCGCGCGACCTGCCCGAGTTCAAGGATGGCAATCGCGAGAACCGTATCGTATGGACGGGCCCTCTGCTGGCCTCGGGACGGCTGGTCGTCGTGTCGTCGGAGGGCGATGTCGTCGCCCTGTCGCCACAGGACGGCAAGACGGTGGCCGAGATGAAAGTCGGCCAGAGCATCCTCATCGAGCCGATCGCTGCTGCCGGCAAGATTTTCGTACTTACCGATCAGGCTAATCTGATCGCGATCCGGTAGGCCCGAGCGAGCAGGCTCAGCGCTACCTCTGGAGTTTCGTCATGACGCTGACGGTGGCCATCGTCGGTCGCCCGAATGTCGGTAAATCGACGCTGTTCAACCGGCTTGCGGGCCGGAAGATCGCAATTGTCGACGACCAACCCGGCGTTACGCGCGATCGCAAGGAAGCAGTGGGACGGCTGGGCGATATCGACCTCAAGCTGATCGATACGGCCGGCTTCGAGGACGTCAATGACGACTCACTGGAAACGCGCATGCGTCGCCAGACCGAGATCGCGATCAAGGAAGCAGACATCTGCATCTTCCTCTACGACGCGCGCGCCGGCGTGACGTCGGTCGACGAGCGGTTCGCGCAGCTTCTGCGCAAGTCCGACAAGCCTGTTCTGCTGGTCGCCAACAAGTGCGAGGGGAAGCAGGGCGATGAGGGGCTGATGGAAGCCTGGCGTCTCGGGCTTGGCGATCCGGCGCCGCTGTCGGCCGAGCATGGCGAGGGGATGTCTGATCTCTACGAGCTGCTGCGGCAGGCGGAAGAGAAGCTGCAGTCGGCCGAAGGCTACGTGTCGCTCGAGCCGGTGATCGAGGATGACGAGCCGTTCGATCCGGACGCCGAGGCGCCGCCGGAGCCGGACAAGCCGATCCGCATCGCTTTCGTCGGCCGTCCGAATGCGGGCAAGTCGACGCTGATCAATGGCATTCTCAACGACGACCGCTTCATCACCGGACCTGAGGCCGGCATCACGCGCGACAGCGTGACGGTGGCGTGGACCTGGCGCGATCGGGAAATCCGGCTGGTTGATACGGCCGGGCTGCGTAAGCGGGCGAAGGTGCAGGAGAAGCTTGAGCGGCTGTCGACGATGGAGACGACGCACTCGATCCGATTTGCGGACGTGGTCGTGCTCGTTATGGATCCGCGCGATGCGTTCGAGAAGCAGGACGTGCAGATCGCGAACCTTGCGCTGCGGGAGGGACGCGGTCTCGTGTTTGCGATCACCAAGTGGGACACGGTCGACAATGTGTCCGAGGCTCGCAAGGAGATGGAGCATCAGGCGGAGTCGCATCTGCCTCATGCCAAGGGGACACCGGTGGTTCCCGTCTCGGGCGAGACGCGGAAGAACCTCGACAAGCTGATGGATGCTTGCCTGAAGGTCCACAAGGACTGGTCGGCGCGGATCAAGACGCGCGATCTCAACGACTGGCTGCAGTACACGACGCAGAAACACCCGCCGCCGGCGCCGGACGGCAAACGCATCAAGCCGCGCTACATGGCGCAGATGAAGACGCGTCCGCCGACTTTCGTGCTGATCGCTTCGCGTGCGGAGTCGATGCCGGAGACCTACAAGCGGTATCTGCTGAACGAGCTGCGCGCGTCGTTCGACCTGCCGGGCGTGCCACTCAGGCTCGTTCTGAAGGGGCAGAAGAACCCTTACACGGACAAGGAATAGGCTTCCCGCCTACGCCTTCCGCTTCGCGAAAACGAGCCTCTGGCCGTGCTGGGTGAAGTCGGGCGCGAAGTAGGGCGGGAGCGTCGAGGCGACGTCCTGCGGGGTCGGAAGCGTCATCTGGTCTTCGCCGGGCATGGCCTTGAAGCGCATTTCGGTGCGGACGGCGCCGGGGTCGAAGAGGTTGACCCGGATAGGGGTGTTCTCGGTCTCGTCGGCGTAGCAGGCGATCATGGTTTCCAGCGCAGCCTTGGTGGCGGCGTAGACGCCCCAGAAGGCTCGCGGGCGCGGGACGACGCCTGACGTCACAAAGAGCGCGCGTCCAGCATTGCTCATGCGCAGCAGCGGATGCACGGCGCGGATGAGGCGCCAGTTGGAGGTGAAGTTGACCTCCACCGTTTCCTGGAAGGCCGCGGGCGAGATTGTCTCCAGCGGGCCGAGCGTGCCGAGGACGCCGGCGTTGCCGAACAGGCCGTCGAGGCGGCCGAAGCGTTCGAGCAGGGCGGCGGCGAGACGGTCGATGCCGTTCATGTCGCGCAGGTCGATAGGGATCAGCGTGGCGTTGCGGCCGGTGGCGGCGACGATCTCGTCATCGAGATTGGTGAGGGCCTTTTCCGAGCGAGCGGCGGCGATCACGTGGTTGCCTGCTTTCGCAAGCTCAAGGGCTGCGGCGCGGCCAATGCCGCGGGAGGCGCCGGTGACGAGGATGATGCGCTGGTCTGTCATGGCGGCGGATTAGCGCAATTGCGCGGGGTAGGCCATGGGGTGAGGTTCTCGGGGCGTATCAGGCTGGAACGTAGGTGAGCCTTATCGATCTCTCGCCTATCTCCTGGCTTTCCGTGAGGCGGAGCGGCGGCTGCGGGCCGGCGAAGAAGGGCTTGCCGCGACCCAGCACGACGGGATGGTAGTAGAGGCGATATTCGTCGATGAGGCCGAGGTCGGTCAAGCTTTGCGCGAGGACTGTGCCGGAGACGTCCAACTCTCCGTCATGGCTTTCCTTGAGGCTACGCACCGCCGCCTCGACGTCGCTCGAAATCAGCGTGGCGTTGGGGCCGACTGACTTCAGCGTGCGCGAGACGACCCATTTCGGCTGGCTCCGCCACGCCTCCGCGAAGTCGCGTTCGGCCTCGCCCCAGTCTGCTTTGTCCTCGTCCCAGTACTGCATGAGCTCGTAAATCACGCGGCCACAGATGCTGCCAGTCTGACAGCCCACCTGCTCGATCCAGTGACGAAAGAGCGTGGGATCAGGCGCGAACTTGTCATGGTCGACATAGCCGTCGAGCGACACGTTCATTCCGAAGACGAACTTCGCCATGCTGATGGACCTCCGCCGGTGCTTTCAGAATAGGTGCGGCTGTTATCGGTTGCGCAGCTACCGCCAGGTGGGAACCCGGCGGTCCCGGTTAGTCGTCGAGCAGCGACAGCTGTTGCTCCTTCGACGCCATGTCGTGGTCGCGGTCGACCAGCGGCGTGGGGTAGTCGCCCGTGAAGCAGTGGTCGGCGAATTGGGGGGCGGCGTCGTTGCGCTTGCCCTGGCCGAGGGCTTCGTAGAAGCCGCTGAGGGAGATGAAGGAGAGGCTGTCGACCTTCAGGTAGCGCTTCATCTGGTCGATCGTCATGGACGAGGCGATCAGTTCTTCCTTCGAGGGCATGTCGATGCCGTAGAAGTCGGGATGCTTGATCGGGGGGCTGGCGACGCGGAAGTGGATCTCGCTGGCGCCTGCGTCGCGGATCATCTGCACGATGCGTTGCGAGGTGTTGCCGCGCACGATGGAGTCATCGACGAGGACGACGCGCTTGCCCTCGAGGATGGGTCGGTTGGGCGCGTGCTTGCGCGAGATGGAGCGCTGGCGGCCGGACTGCGTCGGCTG
Source organism: uncultured Alphaproteobacteria bacterium (assembly GCA_903831485.1). Next base: position 6,614 of record CAIKXW010000196.1, read on the forward strand.
GATGAAGGTGCGCCCGACATAGTGGTTGCGGATGATGCCGAAGCCGAAGGGGATGCCGGATGCCTCTGCGTAGCCGAGGCCCGCCGGGTTGCCGCCGTCGGGCACGGGGCAGATCAGGTCGGCGTCGACATGGGACTCGCGGGCAAGGACGCGGCCAAAGCGCTGGCGCGTCTCATAGACGGACTGGCCGTGCATGATCGAGTCGGGGCGGGCGAAGTAGACGTATTCGAAGACGCAGGGCGTGGCGCGCACACGCGGGAAGGGCATCAGGCTCTCGACGCGCTCGCGGTCGATGACGACGACTTCGCCGGCCTCGATGTTGCGAACGAAGCTGGCGCCGATTGCGTCGAGCGCGCAGGTTTCGGAGCAGAGGACAGGGGCACCGTCGATCTCGCCGAGGACGAGGGGGCGCAGGCCCCATGGGTCGCGCGCGCCGATCAGCTTGTCGTTCGTGAGGGCGACGATGGCGTAGCCGCCCTGGAGCTGGCGGAGGGCATCGATGAAGCGGTCCTCGATCCGGTTGCGCATGGAGCGCGCGGTAAGCTGAAGGACGACTTCGGTGTCCATGGTGGACTGGAAGATCGCGCCGTTCTGGACCAGCTCGTGGTGGATGGCGCGGGCGTTAGTAAGGTTGCCGTTGTGCGCGATGGCGAGGCCGCCATGAGCGAGGTCGGCATAGATCGGCTGGATGTTGCGGAGGACGACTCGGCCGGACGTCGAGTAGCGGTTGTGGCCGATGGCGGCGCGGCCGGGCAGGCGCTCCACGGCTCCGCTGTCATGGCTGAAGCTGTCGCCGACGAGGCCCATGTGGCGCTCGGAGCGGAAGGTACCGCCCTTGCCGTCGAAGGTGACGATGCCGCAGGCCTCCTGTCCGCGATGTTGCAGGGCGTGGAGGCCGAGGGCGGTGAGGATGGCGGCGTCGTCGCGCCCGAAGACGCCGAACACGCCGCACTTGTGGCCCATGCCGTCTTTTTTGCCGGGATGGAAATCGTTGTCTTCCAGTCCGGGGTCGAAGAACGGGTCTGGACTGGCCAAGGGCGACTCCGGGTCGGTCGTTACTGGGTCGTTTGGGCGTTGGCTGGCGGCGCGTCGACCGAACCGGTGAAAATCTCGATCACACCGGACAGGCCGCCGCCAACCAGGCCGGCGGCGCTGTCCAGATATGGGTAGGTGTAGCTCTTGGCAATCTCCGGAGGCTCTTCACCCGGCCGAACGACAAGATGCAGCAGCACAACAAAGCCAATGCAGGCAAGAATGGCCTTGGCGACACCCAGCCCCGCGCCGGCGAGCCGGTCGATCATGCCGATTTCGGGCGAATCATTGAACAGGCGGGAGAGCCGGGCGCCGAGGAAGGCGGCGAGGGCGTAAGACACTAGGAAACCAGCCAGAAACAGGATCATAGCCGGGACGATCGAAGGCTCGTCAGGAGAAATCATCTCTTTCAGCGGCGCCTGGCCGAAGCGGATGCAGAGCCATGCAACCAGCAGCCCGACAATGAAGGCGATGATCGAGAACGTCTCGCGAATGAGGCCGCGTCCCGCCGACATCACGGCGGACAGCACGATCACGGCAAGAATGATGACATCGAAGACCCAGGGGGGCATCGCTACAGACCCTCTACTCGGACCCCCCGCCAAGTACGTCCACGAGGTCCTGCAGTCTGGATAGCCCACGGACGGTCATGCCGTCGACCGTTTCGGGCGCCCCCGCAGGCACAAAAGCTGTCGTGAATCCAAGGCGCGCCGCCTCCCTGAGTCGCGGCTCGAGGCGGCCGACGGGGCGAATCGCGCCAGACAGGGCGACTTCGCCGAAGAAGACGGCCCCTTTCGGGAAGGGCTTATCAAGCAGGGCTGAGGCAGCGGCGGCGGCCGCGGCAAGGTCACCCGCCGGTTCAGTGATCCGGTAGCCGCCGGAGACGCTGAGATAGACGTCGCGCATGCCGAAGCGGAGTCCGCAGCGGGCATCGAACACGGCCAGCAGCATGGCGAGACGGGCGCTATCCCAGCCGACGATTGAGCGTCGTGGGTTGCCGGCGGCTTCGGGGCCAGCGAGGGCCTGCACTTCGGCGAGCACGGGGCGCGAACCTTCCATCGCGGCGAAAACGGCGCGCCCCGAGGTTTCGGTGTCGGCGCCGGCGAGAAACATGGCGGAGGGGTCGCGCGCGGCAGTGAGGCCGAGTTCGCCCATCTCGAAGACTCCGATCTCGTCCGTTGGGCCGAAGCGGTTCTTCACCGAGCGGAGGATACGGAACTGGTGACCGCGCTCGCCCTCGAAATAGAATACGGCGTCGACCATGTGCTCGAGCACGCGGGGGCCAGCGATCTGTCCGTCCTTGGTGACGTGGCCGACGAGGATGACGGCGGCGCCGGTCTTCTTGGCGAAGCGGGTCAGCTCCTGCGCGCAGGCGCGGACCTGGCCGACGGAGCCGGGGGCGGCTTCGAGACTGTCGGACCAGAGTGTCTGGACGCTATCGATGACGATGACTTCGGGCGCTGCGGCCTTCAGCGCCTTCAAAATGGAGCGCAGGTCTGTCTCGGCGGCGAGTTGTACGGGCGAGTTGCTGACCCCGAGTCGGCGGGCGCGCCCCTGAATCTGAGAGATGGCTTCCTCGCCGGAAATGTACACGGCTTTGATGCCGGCCTTACCCATCGCGGCAGCGGCCTGCAGCAGGAGCGTCGACTTGCCGATGCCTGGGTCACCGC
>CAIKXW010000197.1 GCA_903831485.1 uncultured Alphaproteobacteria bacterium
CTAGCCGCGCTCCAGCCACGCCTTGATGACGTGATGCGCGATCGCGAATGCGGGCGGCGCGAATGCGTCCGGATTGGTCCCGGCCATCATCGACCGCGCCTCTTCCCGCGAGAACCATTTCGCCGCTTCGATCTCGGTGGCGTCGATGTTGATCTCATCGCCATCGGCTTCGAGGATCAGGCCGATCATCAGCGAGGACGGGAAGGGCCAGGGCTGGCAGAACAGGTAGTCGGCGCGCGTCGTGCAGCGCACGCCGGCTTCCTCGAATATCTCGCGTGCGGCGGCCTGTTCGATCGTCTCGCCCGGCTCGACAAAGCCCGCGAGACACGACCAGAAGCCCGGACGCCACGCTGCCTGACGGCCCAGCAGGCATCGGTCGTTGTGCACCGCCAGCATGATCGCGACGGGGTCGACACGCGGGAAATGCTCCGCGCCGCAGTCATCGCATTTCCGCTTCCAGCCCGCTTCTTCTGCCGTCGTGCGCGTTCCGCAATTGGCGCAGAAGCCGTGCCGCCGATGCCATTCGAACAACGCCCGCGCAGTCGCCGCAGCGCCGCCCTCGAAGGGCGAGAAGGCCGAGGCCGCTGCGCGGAAATCCTCGAACACGCCCAGTCCAGCGATCGGCGAGCTGTCGAGACTGAAGGACGAGGGCAATTCCAGCGCAAACACAGGCGAGCCCTTCACCGTCTCGCCAAGAAACAGGCGTTGCGCCTTGGCGCTCAGCATCGCCGCCTGCGCGCCGAGCCAGAGGATCGGCCGACCGGGCGCCAGCCGCGCGCCGATCTGCATGGGCCCCGATGGCGGCGCGGAGCCCTCGACCAGCGGCATGCCCTCGCGCATCAGCAGGATCTGCGCGCGCTCGGATGCGATCGCTGCATCGAGCCACGCCTTGTCGCGCCGGTGGTGCGCCGCGCGGTCGAGCCCTGATGGCACGAGAGGTATGTCAGCGGCGGCGCGTGACAGGGGCTCTTGCAAGGGGGGCACTAAAGCTTCCTGATATTGCCTCGGAAGCGCTCTATGGCACGCCGCTGCGCAACCACGCCATAGGCGCCCAGCGAGAGCACGGTCAGCAGCGTCCGCCCTGCGCCACCAAGACGCCGCACCGGTTTCCCATGCCCATCCGTCAGACCGACATAGGCGCTCGCCTGCATGGGTGGCGCATGTTCGGGATCGACCGCGTCGCGGATCATCGCTCCGATCGCCGCGTCCAGCTGGCGTTCCTTTTGTTCAAACGACCCCGCAGGCGGCGGGGGCGGGGGGGCTGGAATGGCCAGTTTTCCGGCAAGGCGCGCCAGCAGGTCGGCCAGTTCATCGACCCGCATCATCGGCTCGGGCTGCGCCTGTATCCAGTTGCGATCCGCCAGCAGATGAAGATAGCCGCCCTTGGGAAGGCCAGCCTCGATCAGGAGCGGCACGACGGGCTTGCCCTGCGAATCGGCAACGGCCAGTTCCCGCCGCATCCGGTCCGAGCGATTGCAGTCCTGTGAGAAGAGGAGGGCTACGATCCCGGCCCCCCGGATGGCCGTATCGACCTCGGCCTTGGTGCTGACTTCAGCCGCCAGCGTTGCATCGTACCAGGCCGAAACACCCCGCTCATCCAGCTTGCGGGCGAGATAAGCCGCCAGTTCCCGGTCGCCCCGCGCGAAAGAGATAAAGACGTCGCGGCTCATGCGGGGCTCGTTCCCGGTTCGGGCGCGGGGACCGGCCGCACGCCAGTCTCGGTGTCCATCAGCCCGCGTTTCACACGAGATAGTTTCAGGAATAGCAAAGGCGTCCCCCAACGACTCATCCACGTCTAACATTGCAGGGTGAACGCGGACTTCCTATAAGGAAAGTGCAGGCTGGTTGCGGACGGGCGGTTCGCCAACCCGGTCAGGTCCGGAAGGAAGCAGCCGTAACGAGTTTAGCTCGGGTCGCGACCAGCCTGCACCTCACGCCGTAGCATTCCACAACAGATCCGGGAGGTTTGCCCCGCTCGGTTGGCGATTCCTCTTCTTGTGGGCCATATAGCGTCCATGGCGTCGAAAAAGCCTCCCCAATCGCCCGGAAAAGGGTCGCCCGAAGACGGGCCTGTGGACGATGTTGCGGCGCCCCGTGACACGATGACCGCGTCCATGTTCGGCGATGACGTCCCGCTCGGCCCCGTGGCCTATCAGGTCCTCGCCCGCAAATACCGGCCGACCCGGTTCGAGGACCTTGTCGGCCAGGAAGCGATGGTCCGCACGCTCTCCAACGCGTTCCGGACCGGACGCATCGCGCACGCCTTCATGCTCACCGGCGTTCGCGGCGTCGGCAAGACGACGACGGCCCGCCTGCTCGCCCGTGCGTTGAACTACGAGACCGACACCGTCCACCAGCCGTCGATGCTGCTCGATCCGCCCGGCGTGCACTGCGCCGCCATCATGGAGGGGCGTCACCCCGACGTGCTCGAACTCGACGCCGCCTCGAACACCGGCATCGACAACATGCGCGACCTGTTGAGCGGCGCGCGCTATGCGCCCGTGAATGCGCGGTACAAGGTCTACATCATCGACGAAGTGCACATGCTCTCGACGGCGGCGTTCAACGCGCTGCTGAAGACGCTGGAAGAACCGCCGCCGCATGTGAAATTCATCTTCGCGACGACCGAGATCCGCAAGGTCCCCGTCACCGTCCTGTCGCGCTGCCAGCGTTTCAACCTGCAGCGCTTCTCGCCCGAAGCCTTGGCCGACCACCTCGCCAACATCAGCGCGAAGGAAGGCGCCAATGTCGCGCCCGAAGCGCTTGCTCTGATCGCGCGCGCCGCCGAAGGCTCCGCCCGCGACGGCCTTTCCATTCTCGACCAGGCGATCGTGCAGGGCGCCGGCGACGGCGGCGGCAAGCAGGTCACTGCTGAACAGGTCCGCGACATGCTCGGCCTCGCCGACCGCTCGCGCGTGCTTGACCTGATGGACCGCATCATCGCCGCCGACCACAAGTCCGCGCTCAACGAGGCGACCGCGCTTCTGGATCAGGGCGCCGATGCGCCGGTGCTGATCAAGGACCTGATGGATGTCGTCGTCGAAGTCTCCCGCGCGCAGGCGCTGAAGGACGACTACGTTTTCTCTGGCCCGTCCGAATGGGGCAAGCGCACCGTCGCGATGGCAGGGCAGGTCTCGCCCGCGCAGTCGGCCCGCATGTGGCGGCTGCTCCTGCAAGGATTCGAGGATTGCGCCCGCGCGCCCGATCCGCCGTCCGCAGCCCAGATGGTGGTGCTGCGCCTGGCCGCAGTCACAGGCCTGCCGTCGCCTGAAGACGCGGCGCGCATGCTGGCGGGCGGGGCCGCTGTGCCGGGCCCAAAGTCCCAGCCTGAACCGTCCCGCGCGCCCGAGCGTGCAGACGCCCCCTCCGCCACTGCGCCACCGCCTCCGCCGCCCGTCCGGCCGCCACCAGCACACAACGATGATCACGGCGAGTTCGTGCGGCTCTCATCCCTTCGCGAGATCGTCGCTGAACTTGATGCACGCCGTGAGATTTCGCTGAAGTATGAGATCGAGCGCTTCGTGCGCCCGGCCGAGATCGATTTCGGCCATTTCCGTTACACGGCCGCGCCGAACGCGCCGAACAACCTCTCGCAGCGCATCAAGGACTGGCTCGAAGATGTCACCGGCGTCGAATGGGAAGTGCTGCAGTCGACAGACGGCGCGGCAGAAAGCGTCAAGGAGCGCCGGACCCGTCGCGGTTCGGAGAAGCTGCAATCGGCTGCAGCCATCCCGCGTATTGCCGAGGCGCTGCGACTTTTCCCTGGCGCGCAGGTGCTGCGTGTTGACGACGCAGAGCAGGCCGACGACCTTGATGATCTGGCGCCGCAGCACAACGTGATACATGTCGACTTCGGCATGCGTGAGCGTGCCGAGGAAATGATCCCAGACCCCGACGAGCGTGAGGACGACGAATGAAAGACCTGTCCGACATCATGCGCCAGGCGCAACAGATGCAGCAGCGCCTGCAGGAAGCGCAAGAACGCATGGACCAGCTCACGGCGGAGGGTTCCTCCGGCGGCGGCATGGTCAAGGTAACGCTGAAGGGCAAGGGCGAGCTTCACGCGCTCAACATTGACCCGTCAATCATGACTCCGGGCGACAAGGAAATGGTCGAAGACCTCGTCAAGGCCGCGCATTCCGACGCCCGCCGCAAGCTGGATGATGCGATGGCTGACGCCATGAAGCAGGCCACGGGCGGCCTCGGCGGCATGCTCCCCGGCTTCAAGCTGCCGTTTTGAGCGGCGCTGCGGGGCGGACGATGAAGGCGGCCGACTGGATCAAGCACGGCGTCGTCTTCGTGGCGGCGATCTTCACCGTCTGGCTGTCTGGCGTCGTGCCTGTGCTGATCCTGCAGCCAGGGCCGTATGCCGGGCAGACGGCGATGCAGGTCTTCGCCCAGATGGGCGCGGTGGATGTCTCCGGCCTCCTGCGCGCCTGGCCCATCTTCGGCGCGCTCGCGATCTGCCAGGCGCTGACATTCCACTATGTGAAGAGATGGACGACGCCGATCTTCCTCATCGGCGTATTCGCGCTCGGCTTCCTGATGGCATGGCGCTACTGGACGACTTACGCGTGAGGCTTGCTGACTAGGCCTGCGGCTTCCTGTTCTTCAGCCGCTCCACTGCAGCCGAGCCCTCGACCTTCGGCATGCGGGTTGGGCTCACATGCGGAGCCGACTTTGGCGCCTCCTTCATCGGCGAAGGCCGGATCCGCCGATAGATGCGCAGCACCAGAACACCAAACAGGATCACCGCGCCACTGAAGAACACGACCGGCCCCCAGACCGGATGCAGCGCGATGTCGAATACGAAACCCAGCCCGCCCGGAATGAAGGCCAGGGTCAGCAAGACAACCGGAATTGCGACTGCCAGGACGGCGAGAATGATTTCGTGCGGCTTCAGATCCATGGTCTCAAGGTACGCGCTGGAGGCTGAGGAGGGAAGCTCAGCAATGTGTGAACGGCGCTACTTCGCCACGCCCAGATGCTTCTCAAGGAACTCCGCTTCCTTGCGCGAATAGAACAGCCGGTTCTTCAGCTTGCGCCAGCCATGCCCCTCGTCAGGAATGCGGATGAATTCCGCTTCCACGCCGTTCTTGCGCAGCGTGGTCACCATGATCTCGGTCTCCGCGATGTCGATGCGCGGGTCCATGACGCCGTGCGAGTAGAGCATCGGCACGCGAATCTTGTCCGCGATGGTGATGGGCGAGATCTCCGTGTAGAATTTCTTCCACTCAGGATCGGCGATGTCGCCATACTCGATCAGGTCTGACGCTTTCAGTCCCGGCGAGGCGACCTCCAGTCCGGTCACCCAGTTGCCGACGCCGAACAGCGATACGCCCACCTTGAACGCGTCAGGATAGGCGCCGGTCACGGCGTTCACCATGTAGCCGCCATACGAGCCGCCGGACACCGCCGCACGGTCCGCATCGACCCGGCCGTCCTCCTTCAGGAAGGCGAGCATGTCGACAAGATCGCGCACGCTGTCGAGCCGCTTCTTCTGGTCATCCAGCGTCACGTAGGTGCGGCCAAAGCCGGTCGAGCCGCGGACGTTCGGCGCGAACACGGCGATGCCGCGGTCGACATAGTACTGGGCGTTGGCGTCGAAATTCGCCATCGACTGCCCCGTAGGCCCGCCATGCACGTCGAACAGCACGGGCGGCCTGGCGCCACCCTTCATCGAGGCGGCGTCCGGCAGGTAGAGCAGGCCCTGCAGTTCCACCCCGTCGCGCGCCTTCATCCTCACCGACACAGGCTTCACCAGCCGCTTCGCATCGAGCCCGGCCAGGCTTCCCGCGAACGCGGTGTTCGTCTTGCCCGTCGCAAGGTCGAGTACCATGATCTCGCCAGGCGTTGCGTAGTCGCTGCTATTGATCGCCAGTTTCGAACTGCCCGTGTCGCACGACAGCCCAAACACTCCATCGGGCAGTTTTGGCAGCGCGACAGCCTTCTTCGTCGCTCGCTCTTCCACGTGCAGCTTGAAGAATCCGTCCTCATTGGTCGACCAGGCGAGCCATTTCCCGCCTGTCCCGCACAGGCTGACATTCTGGATATCGTGCGGCGCTTCCTTCACGACGCTCACCGCGCCCGAGGCAACGTCGTAGTAGGACAGCGCCAGGAATTCGCGGCCTTCATTGCTGGCGAAGTAGAAGCCCTTGCTGTCGGGCGTCCAGGCAAAGCCGCCATCCGCGTGGTTAGCCCGAACCTCCGGCGCGGCTATCGTCTTCAGCGACTTGCCCGGAATATCAAGCAGCATCAGCTTGTCGGAATCCTCGCCCACGCCTTCGCTCACAGTGGCAGATTTTCCGTCGGGCGAGATCGATCGCACCAGCGTCGCAAGCTTGCCCTGCGCCAGCAGTGTCGGCGGCCCTTCGGGCGAGGCCATGTAGATGTCGAAGTCCGTCCCGTTGCGCTCGGGCGAGGCATACAGCAGCGACTGTCCGTCCGGCAGGAAGCCGCCGAACACGCGGAAGCCCCCGTCCTTCGCCGCGATCAGCTCCTGCTCCACCGCGCCATCTACGGTGACGAGGTTGTAGCTCTCCTGCTCGTTGCCGTTGTTGTCTGCCCCGTAGAGGATCGACGTCGAATCCGGCGACCATTCGAAGAAGGTGATGCCGTTGCCAAAGGTCAGCTGACGCGGCTGCCCGCCTTCGGCGGAAACCACCCACAGCTGCGGCAGGCCGGTGATCCGCCAGTTGAAGGCGATGCTCTTTCCATCCGGCGAAATCTCCGCCCCGCCTGCGCCCATCGCCAGCACGTAGCGCGCAATGTCCGCAGGGTCATCGCCAGCGCGCCCGACCGTGAGCGGTGCATCTGTCGGCTCGATGGCCGCAATCGACATGTCCGCGCCTTTGGCTCCGCCATAGGTGGCCGTCTTTGCTTCAGCCGGCGCGGCCGGCGCCGGCGCTTGCGCGCTGCAGGCAGCGAATGCCGATACGGATGCGAGCAGCAAGGCAAGACGGATCATGACATATCTCCCGAAACACGCTGCAAGCTATCTGTTTCGGAAGCGATTGCCAGTGTTGCGAATGTCGCTCAGCACGTTTGATCAAGGATGCGCGCGCATCGTGCGGCGATAACTATTGCTGCCCCCGTTTTTCAGCGCGACCTGTTTCATCTACCAGCGCAGAACGCGTGACCCGGCGATCGCGCCTGCGGCCACAGTGAGCGCGACGCCGACTGAGTACCACACCGCTACGAAGGGAGCTGTGTTCTCGTCGCAATGCAGGCCGTAGACCGTCGCCGAGACGCCGCCCGCGAGCAGGCCGGCGGCTGCGCCCGCGAGTGCGGTCCGGGTCGGGGCGAAGCGGCGCATCGTCCAGAGGATCGCGGCAAGACCCGGAAGCGCTAGCACGAAAATCAGCAAGGGGCAGGAGTCCCAGCTGCCGCCCATGATCGCGGCGGGCATTTGTTCGGAAGGCATCGTCATCAGCTGAGCTGCGGCCAGAGCTGCGATCGCGGCCGCGCAGGCTGCAGCGATCGTCCAGCCAAGGCGCCCATTGGCGCCCGGTCGCGAGAGACGCTCCGCCAGTAAAAATCCCGCAGCTCCAAGCCCGACCGTATAGATCGCCTTCATCCAGAATGTCGGGTCGGCGAATGCGTCAGGCAGGTCCGGTCTGAAGCCGATCCACGGGACCATGATCACGAGGGCGGCGGCCGCTCCCGCGAGCGCCAGCGCGGACAGGCGCCTGGGCAATACGCCCCGATCCACGGGGGCCGCATCGCGGGCGAGGAGGGTGATCAACTCATCAGTTTTCATCGCGCGCCCGCCTCATGAGAAGTTGCAGGCTGCGATGGATCGAAACCTTGACGGCCCCTTCGGTCATCCCCGCCTTGCGAGCAGCCTCGGCGTGGGAGAGGCCGGCGATCTTCACGTCCTCCAGAAGCGAACGCTGCTTGTCCGGAAGCGTGGAGACAAGTTTGCCGAGATCGTGTCGCGTCGCCGCTTCGTTGCTGTCCTCGCTGGCGAAGAGCTCGGTCGCCTCGTCGAGAGGCTCGGTGCGGCGGATTCGGTTGCGGCGATACCAGTCGATCAGCTTGTAACGCGCTATGGCGTACGCCCACGACGTGAAGGGTTGTGAAGTGTCGTAGGTCTCGCGCTTGAGATGGATGGCCAGCAGCGATTCCTGCACGAGATCCTCCAGGTCGGCGGCGCTGCGACCCATCTTGCGAGCCAGGAAGCCCCGCAGATAAACGGCCAGCGTTCCCAGCATCTCGCCATGCGCGGCGGCGTCTCCGCCAAGTCCACGAAGCATCAGCGCTTTCAAACGGGCTTCGATATCCGATGCCAAGCAGAGGTCCGCCCAAGCACCGCCCCGTCACCATTCGCAGGGCAGTCGCATCTGTGTAGCGGAGCCTTGCAACGCTTGTCACGCGCCCATCAGATGCCAGCGTACCACTCATAGCCACGATCTTCCCAATAGCCTCCCTTGCCGCGGCCGAAAGAATCGAGACGTTCGACCATCTCGATGCGCATGAGGTATTTGGCGTGCTTGTAGCCGAGCTGCCGTTCGACACGCAGGCGAAGCGGGGCGCCGTGCGCAACATCGAGCGGCTGGCCGTTGAGGTTGTAGGCCAGGATCGTCTGCGGGTGGAAGCCGTCAATCAGGTCGATGCTCTCGTAATACATGTCGGCGCCGCCGCCATAGTTGTCAGCGCAATGCATGACCGCGAAGCGTGCGTTGGGCTTGAGGCCCGCTGTCTGGAGGAGCGGTCCAAGCTGCGCGCCTTGCCACTTGCCAATTGCGCTCCAGCCCTCGACGCAGTCGTGGCGGGTGATCTGAGTGCGGGCAGGCAGCGCGCGCAGGTCTGCAAGCGAGAGGTCGAGCGGCCGCGCGACCAGACCGTCGATGCGTAGGCGCCAGGCGTTGAAGTTGCCGGAAGCCAGCGCGTTGTAGGCGGGTGTGTTCGGATTCTTCGTGCCATTTGCCTTGAAGACGGGCGAGATGTCGCGCTCCGAGAACTCGCGCGCCAGCGGCTGGCCGAACATCAGCGCGCGCTGGGCGGACATGGTGACGCTTTCGCCGGCGCTGAGGAAGTTCCGGAAGCCTGGCGAAGCTGAGAGGGCGTCACATCCGGTGAGGGCGAGGCCGCCCAGAGTGATGGCTCCGCCGGTCAGCAGCGTGCGGCGGGTTAGGAAGTCTTTCACGACGTGTGCTCCGAGGCGGCGGGTGCGGGCGGGACAGTGAACTTGCCCGTGATCATCGAGCGGATCTCGTTCCAGGCGCCTGCAACGACAACCTCGACGAGGTGGATTATCAGGAAGGCGACCAGCAGGTTGGCCGCGATGAAGTGGAGCGAGCGGGCCGATTGGCGGCCGCCGAAGATATCGAGGAAGACCGGCGCGATGGCGTTGAAGCCCGGCGACATGGTCAGGCCGGTGAAGATGATCAGCGGGAAGAGCACGAAGATCACCGCAACATAGGCAAGCTTCTGCAGCGTGTTGTAGCGCTTCGCGGCGGGGCCGGTGATGCGCTTGAACTGGGCGTGATGGACGATCTCCTCCCAGAGATGACGCGGCTTGAGCTCGGAGCGTTCCGGCAGGATGTCGCGCGCGAAGTGGCGGTTTACCAGGCTGAAGGCGGTGTAGAGTGCGCCGTTGATGACCAGCAGCCAGGCGAAGAAGAAGTGCCAGTTGCGGCCTGCAGCGAGATCGCGATGGTTGGGCAAGGTGAGCAGGTCGGGGAAGCCGCCAGGGATGGACAGCCATGGCGTATCGAAGTTCGCGCCCGCCTGGCCCCAGTAGAGCATCGGGTGCGCATTGAAGATCTGCAGGCCGCTGAGCAGCAGCAACAGGAAGCATAACGCGTTGATCCAGTGCGCGATGCGCACGATCCGGGTGTGGCGGTAGACGATCTCGCTCGTGGGCTGGGCGGTCATGTTCGTGCTCGAAGATAGAGTGCGCCGGGACGCCCGGATGCGTCGGAGGGGAGTTGGCCGGGCGTCCCGACGGTCAGCGTCAGTTTCCGGCCGGTTTCATCGGATCGGCCTTCATCGCGTCTGACGCCATCGGATCGGCGGGCTTCATCGGGTCAGCCGCCATTGCGTCGGGTTTCATCGGATCGGCGGCAATGGCGTCCGACGCCATCGGGTCAGCGGGTTTCATCGCATCGGTCGCCATCGCGTCCGGCTTCATCGCATCAGCAGCCATCGGATCTTCGGCGGCCGGAGAGCAGGCGGCGACCGAGAGAGCCAGCGCGGCGGCGGCGATCGAAGAAAAAAGTGTACGGGAGATCATCTTGTGTCCTTTGTGACTGTGCCGGAGCACGTGGGTTGAACGCGAAGAGGAAAGTCAGGCCTTGAGAGATGCGAGAATTCGCCCGCCCGACACGCCCTGAAGCAGGATGGCGGTTCGGTAGGCGGGGTTGGTTGGCGCCGGGAGCTGGTAGTCAGCCGCCGCGCCATTCCATCCGCCGATACGGATCAGTTCGTGGACGACGTTGCGGTGAGGGAGTGTACGGCCGCCATTCTCGCCGGCCTGGATCGGCACCTGGACGGTGCGTGGATCGTAGCAGACGAGCCAGACGTCGGCACCGCCGGACGGCGCCGGTGCGGATGCGATGGTGAGCTGATTGCCCGAGAGCGTCAGCGCAGGCGCGTTGGCGGGCAGCTTCGCGCCGTCAACCGCCCGGGTGAGCTCTGCGCGTTTGTTGCCGACGATATCGATGTGGCCGTTGATCACCACTTGCGGCGTGGCGACGAACTGGCGCTTCAGGCCGCCATTGGTGTAATCATACTGGCGCTGCGTGTTTTCCCTGGAGGCGAATGTGTCCTTCCAGCCCAGCCTGTCCCAATAGATGACGCTGAAGCTGAGGACGAGGAGGTCAGGCCGGTCCGTGAGGGTGAGGATGTTCTCGTTGGCGGGCGGGCAGGAGGAACATCCCTGGCTCTGGTATAGTTCCACCACCGTCGGCGGCCCTGCGGAAGCGGTATTCGTGACTGCCGTTGCCGTCGCGAGCGCAAAGCCCACGGCTGCGACCACGGGAAGGGCAAACAGAAGCCTGGAGTTGAATGGCGACATCGCACCCTCTTGCGCCACTGCGGCGCGTTCAGAAGGCCATTCGCGCCGGAGTGGCGCGCGGTTACAGGCTCCGCGCAGAAAAAGTTGCCGGAACGGGCGGCGAGCCAGACACAGCAAAACGGCCGCTGTTTCCAGCGGCCGCTTCGGTCTGATCTCAGGTGTGCGCCTAGCGCGTGCCGTTGGCCGTGTTGGCCGGTGTCGGCAGGGGCTGCGAGACAGTGGGGTTTCCGCCAAGCGCGGCGTGCAGGATGATCCACTGCTCGAGGCGGGCGCGGTTGTTGGCGATGAGGTTGGCTTCCGCCACCTCGGCGTTGTCGCGGACGGTGAACAGGTTGAGCAGGCTTTCCGAGCCTTCCTGGTATTTCAGCTCGCCGAGGCGGAGCACTTCCTGGGCGGCGTCGGAGGCCTTCTGCAGCGCCACGTTGCGCGATCCCAGCGTGTTGAACTGGTCGATCGAGGCGACGATGTCGCCATAGGCGTTGATGATCGTCTGGCCGTAGCGCTCCAGAGCCTGGCGCTCCTGCGAGGAGGCAATCTTGATGCGCGAGTCGATGGCGCCGCCGTCGAAGATGGTCTGCGCCAGCGAGATGCCGATCGATAGGGCGAGGTCGTCGAAGCTGAACAGGTCGGACGCCGTGTTGAGCGCCGTGTTCTGCAATCCGGCCGCGAGGTTGGCGTCGAGCTGCGGCCACGGGCCCAGTTCGGCGATGCGCGTGTTGGCGAAAGTCTGGATCATCGCGAGCTCTGCTGCGACCACATCCGGGCGCGAGCGCACGGTGAGTTCGGGAAGGCCGAGCGGCGGCGTCGCCGGCGGCTGGGGCAGGGCGCCGCCAAGCGTCAGCTTGTTTTGCGGGAAGCGGCCGAGTGCGATTTCGAGCGCCCGCACAGCAGAGCGAAGCGAAGCTTCGGACGCGAGGATCGAATCCTCGGCCTGGGCGAGACGCGATTCGCCCAGCACCAGTTCGTCGCGCGCGATCGAGCCGGCGTCGAAGCGGGTCTGCGTGATGCGGAAAGTCTGGCGCTGCCGCTCAAGCGAGCGGCGGTCGAGTTCGAGCTGCTGCTGCTGCTCGATCACGGTGAAGTAGGCGCGCGCGACCTGCGCTGCGATCTGGCGGCGGGTCTGCTCGTAAGTGGCTTCGGTCGAACGCAGGCCGGCGGACGATGCGGTGATCGAGGCCGAGAGGTCGCCCATGATATCGACGTCATAGCGGCCGGTCAGCGCGAAGGAGTAGCCGACATCGCTGGCGCTGGAGTTCAGTGCGCCGCCATCCGTGGCGCTGGCGCCGATGCTTGCGCCAAGCTGCGGGAAGAGGCGCGAGCGGGTTTGCTGCAGCGAGGCTTCCGACTGGCGGACGGATTCAATTGCGGCGCGAAGCGTGCGGTTGTTCTCGAGCGCTTCCTGCACATAGGAGATCAGCTGCGCGTCCTGGAAGATGCTGTAGTCGGCGACGGCCGCGGCGGGATCGCCGGTCATCGGCGCGACGGTCCAGTCAGCGGGCATGCCCGCGCGCTTCACGGCCATGGCCTCGAAGGCTGGTTCTGCGATGGGGAGGTGGCCGCAGCCGGAGAGGAGTGCTGCGAGAGCGCCGACGGACACGCCGCGGGTCATTTTCTTGTCAATCATGTCTCAGCGCCTGGATTGGGTCTAATTGAGCTGCACGGCGGGCAGGGAAAAAACCGAAGATCACACCAACGGAGGCCGCCGCCCCCAGTGCAGTCGCGATGATGACGGGGGAGACCATCATCGGCGCGTTGGCGATCTGTGCATACGCGAAGACGCCGCCCCATCCTAGCGCCATCCCGATCAACCCCCCGAGGGTGCAGAGTACGATGGCTTCGAACAGGAACTGGAGAAGAATGTCGCCGCCACGCGCCCCGATGGCCATGCGCAGGCCGATCTCGCGGGTTCGCTCCGTAACAGAGACAAGCATGATATTCATGACACCGACGCCGCCGACGATCAGGGATACCGCAGCCGTGAATGCGAGCAGCATGCTCATCGTCTCGGCCGCGGCGGCCCGCTGCTTTATCATGTCGGCAAAGTTAACAACCGCGAAATTATCGCTGTCGCCCGGCGAGATCTTGCGTCTTTCGCGCATCAGGGCGGTCACTTCCTCCTGCGCTTCCATGACGTCGTAGCCGTCCTGGACCAGCAGCTGGATGCGCGAAACATGGCGGGAAACCCAACGATTTCCGCCGGTAATCCGGTTACGGACCATGCTGAGCGGCGCGATCATGGTGTCGTCCCGGTCCATGCCCATGCCGCCGCCGCCGGATTGTCCCTTGGACTCCAGAATACCTATGATCTCGATGGGGACACTGTTCACGCGGATGCGCTCGCCGATGGCGCTGCCTCCCGGAAACAGGTTGGCCGCCGCCGTCTTTCCGAGAACGGCCACTGCCGCGCCGCTCTGGACCTCCTGGGCCGTGAACTCGCGGCCTTCGGATACGCGCCAGTTGTTGACCTCGAAGAAGCCTGCATCTCCGCCCTGGATGTTGGTCACCCAGTTCGCCTCTTCGGAGACCGCGCTCGCCTGTTGGGAGAGTACGCCGGTGGCGGCGACGACGAAGGGGAGTTCGCCAATCGCGGCGACGTCGGATTCGGCAAAAGGCCGGCCGGAGCCGCCGCCCTGGTTGCGACCGCCGCGGTTCATGTTGCCGGGCTGAAGGTTGAGGACGTTCGCGCCGACGCTGGAAATCTGCGCCTCGATCTGGGCCTTTGCGCCTTCGCCGATCGACATCATCACCATCACCGAAGCGACGCCGATGATGATTCCCAGCATTGTCAGCAGGCTGCGCATGGGATTCGAAAACAGCGCTTCCGTGGCCGAGGATGTGGCGACGCCAACCTTCATGTCCGGCCTCCCGCCGCTTGCCTGGGCTCAGTCGCTCGTTTCAGTTCGGGATGCGCGCTGTCGGATTCAATCCTGCCGTCCCTGAAATGAATCTGGCGGCTGGCGTATCCCGCCACCTCGTTCTCGTGGGTGATGACGACGACCGTGATGCCCTGCCGGTTGAGGTCCTGCATCAGGTGCATGATCTCATCCGTGGTCTTCGTATCGAGCGCGCCCGTCGGTTCATCGGCCAGCAGGATGCGAGGGCGGTTGGACAGGGCGCGAGCGATGGCGACGCGCTGTTGCTGGCCGCCGGAGAGCTGCATCGGCCTGTGGTCCATGCGCGTGCCGAGGCCGACGAGTTCAAGGCATTCCTTCGCGCGGGCGTCGATGTCGCCGACATCCTTGCGCGCGTAGCGCAGGGGGAGGCGGACATTCTGGAACGCATCCTGGCGGGCCAGCAGGTTGAACTGCTGGAAGACGAAGCCCAGCGTTTCGTTTCTGAGATCCGCAAGTTCGTCGCGCGACATTTCCGAAAGGGCCCGCCCGTTGATCCACATTTCCCCCGAGGTCGGCCGATCGAGCGCTCCGATGAGATTCATCAGCGACGACTTGCCTGAGCCGGACGGACCCATGATGGCGACGAACTCGCCCGCGTGGATGTCGAGATCTACGCCGTCGAGCGCGCGCACTTCCTGGTCGCCCATCCGGTAGATCTTCGAAAGATTCCGGCAGGAGATGATTGGCCTGACTTCCGTCATTGGGGTCAGGACCGCGCTTGGGTCTGGCCGGACGCCTTGTCGGCCGCATTCGCGCGCACCACGAAGACATCACCTTCTTCGGCGCCGCGGATGATCTGCGCGTTCTCGCCGTCCGAGATGCCGATGGTCAGCGTGGCGCGTTCGAGTTCGCCTGCTGCATCGAGTTTGTAGACGGTGACGCGCTTCTGCGACTGCATCTCCGAGCGGAGCTTGGCGACGGCGTCGTACTCATCCGCATTGAGGTTGCGGCGGAACACGGACTCCTGCGTCTGCTGCATCTTGGCGAAGCGCTCGGAGCTGGCCTGCTGCTGCTGGATGCTGGGAGGAGGGCCGAAGCCGCCGCCGCCGACAATGGTTGCGCCGCCGGCCGGCGCGCCGCCCTGGGCGCCGCCGATCGAGGCCATCGCCTTCTGCATCTCCGTGCGCATCTCATCGATGATCTTCTGCGCGCGCGCATCGTCGATGCCGGCTGTCTTGAGGATTTCCTGGAATTGCTGTCCACCGCCCGGTCCGCCGCGGCCGCCGCCACCCCCTGCGCCGGGCGGTCCGCCTTGTCCGGGGGGGCGTTGTCCGCCCTGGCCGCTGGCCTCGTCGGCTGCGCGGAAGGCGTCCGTGATCTCTTTCGGCAGCTGCGGCTTGGTCGCGTCCTCATCGATGCGCAAGACATCCTGAACGCGATCTGCGGTGATCTCGGCATTGGCGGTCATTCCCGGGAGGAGACGGCCGTTCGGGTTTCGCGCGTTGACCACGACGGTGTAGGTGACGACGTTGGCCGACTCCGCACCAAGCTGGCGAACCTGCACCACCGAGCCCTGGAAGCGTTCGCCCGGGAAGGCGTCGACGGTGAACACGACCGGGTCGCCATTGTCGATGCCGCCGATGTCGGACTCGACGACGTTGGCCTCGATCTCGATCTGTGAGAGGTCAGCAGCGACGGTGAAGAACTTGGCGACCGACTGCGAGGACTGCACGGTCTGGCCGACCTCCACCGCGCGGTGCAGGACGACGCCGTCGATCGGGGAGCGAATCTTGGTGCGCTCCAGCTTGGTGAGCGAGTCCTGCACCGTGGCGCGCGCCGTCTCCAGGCCGGCGAGTGAGGACTTCAGCGACACCTCCTCCGTTTGCACGGCGAGCTGGGCATTCTTGAAGGCCTGCTCTGACTGCTCCATCGCCTGCGTGGAGGTCGCTCCTTCTGCATAGAGAACTTTGGTGCGCTCGTAGGTCCTGGACTGGATGTCGAGATCGAGCTTGGCGCGCGCGATCGACGCGCGGGAGTTGTCTACGGACGCCTGCGACTGCTGCATGCGTGCGCGGTTCTGGTCGAGCGTGTTCTGGAAGGTCTCGGGGTCGACTTGCGCGAGCACCTGGTTCTTCTTCACCGTGTCATTGAAGTCGACATAGATCGCCGTGATCCTGCCGGAGACTTCGGAGCCGACCTCGACCTTCTCGCGCGGCTGCACGGCGCCCGAGGCGGTGATGACGCGGGAGACGTCGCCCTTGTCGACCTTCACAGTCTCATAGGCGTAGGCGCCCGGCGCCGCAGAGGCGCCGCCGCCCATCATCATGGCGCCGGCCCCGATCGCGACAATGACCGCGCCTGCAATCCCGATCATCAGTTTCTTGTTCATCTCGATCTTTCCGAACGTTCGCAGCAAGCCCTGGGCGACGACGATAAGTCCATTTGGGCCTTCATACGAGGATTTAAGCGAAGGGCGCCTGCTATTCCGTCGGGGTCTCACGGAAATTTCAGGCAGGTAACAAGCTGTCGCAAGGCCATGTTTTCAAGCGTCTTGGTCGCATACAGCGTTTGAGCGACGGTGTTTGACGCGCCCCTTCCCTAGGGGATAATGCGCGTGGGGCGCGAGTGTTGGCGGCAGACGGGCGTAAGCATGACGGGACTGGACACACGGCGGTATGCGCGATGCTGCTGCTGAAGGATGTCTCGCGTGGTGCTGGCGGCGGGATGCTGCTGAGGAGTGTTTCGCTCGAGATTGCGGCTGGTCGACCTACGGGTATCGTGGGGTTGCCGGATGCCGGGCGTGAAGCGTTCGCACGCCTTGTTTCGGGCGCGGACCGGCCGCAGGCGGGCGAGATCAGGCTGGGCGGCGAACACATCTCGAAAGCGAAGGGCGCCAAAGGCCGGGTGCTGCGTGTGGGCCCGTCGGGCCTGCCTGCGTCGGGCCAGAAGGTGGGGCGCGTGGCCGGACGCGAGGTTGCGGCGCTGGCGGGTCTGTCCGCGCGGGTGGAAGACAAGCTCTCTAGCCTGTCGGCTGTGCAGCGGATGAAGCTTGCGCTTGCGCAGGCGGTGGCGGCGCGCCCGGCATTGCTGATCATCGACGGACCGACCGC
>CAIKXW010000198.1 GCA_903831485.1 uncultured Alphaproteobacteria bacterium
AATCGCGAGTTGAAGCGGCGATGATGAAGAACCCCGCCGAGTCGATCCACCACATCAACCACACGACGACGATCTATCTACAGGATCCGCAGGGCCGGGTGCGGGGCCTCGCCTATCACTCTGACTCGGCTGGAGCGATGGTAGATGCGGTGAAGAAGCTTGCATCGACGACGCCTGACAAGAGTGTTGCGGACGGCTCTCGGGCGCATTCAACGGCGGCTGGCCACTAGTGTCCCGAGTCAGAAGTTCGCCGACTCAAGATTGACTCGATTTCGTTGAAGATCTCCTGATCTTGGACAGGAGAGAGCGATGGGCAGTCTTCCCGCGTTGAAAATCACGCCGGCGGAGCGGGCAGAGTTGTCCTCGCTTGCTGCGCGGCGTTCCACGGCGCAGGCCCTTGCGCTTCGGGCGCGCATCGTTCTGGCGTGCGCGGAAGGCGGGGAGAACAAGGCGATTGCCGAGGAGATGGGGCTTGATCGGCAAACGGTCGGCAAGTGGCGTCGGCGCTTTCTGGATCGTCGCGTGGATGGCCTGCATGACGATCCACGGCCGGGTGCCCCGCGCACGATCGAAGACACCCGGATCGAAGCGGTGATTGTCAGAACGCTCGAGACGACGCCGAAGAACGCCACACATTGGTCGTCCCGCAGCATGGCTGAGGCCTCAGGCCTGTCGGTTTCAACGGTACAACGCATCTGGCGGGCCTTCGGGCTCCAACCTCACAGGTTGGAGACGTTCAAGCTTTCGACTGATCCCAATTTTGTGGCCAAGGTGCGTGACATTGTCGGGCTTTACGTCTCCCCGCCCGAGCACGCCCTCGTGCTTTGTGTGGATGAGAAATCGCAGATCCAGGCGCTCGACCGCTCTCAGCCCATGCTGCCGATGCGGCCGGGCCAACCGGCCCGGATAACGCATGACTACAAGCGCCATGGCGTCACTTCCCTGTTCGCCGCGCTCGACATCGCCACCGGACGCGTCATCGGTAAATGCTATCCCCGGCATCGCGCCGCCGAGTTCCGCAAATTTCTCGACGAAATCGAAGCCAACGTCCCCGACGACCTCGACGTCCATCTCGTCATGGACAACTACGCCACCCACAAAACCCCGCTGATCCGCAACTGGCTCGCCAAAAGGCCGCGCTGGCACGTCCACCTGACGCCGACCAGTTCATCATGGCTCAATCAGGTCGAACGCTTCTTCGCCCTCATTACCGAACGCAAGATCAGACGCGGCGTCTATCACAGCGTCGCTGCGCTCAAGGCCGACATCTCAGCCTACATCGCTAGTCACAACGCCGATCCAAAACCCTTCAGGTGGACAAAATCTGCCGACGACATCCTCGCCTCGATCGAGCGCTTCTGTCTCCGAAACACTCCAAAACCGAAAAGCCAGCGAACTTCTGGTTCAGGACACTAGCGCTTTATCGACAGCGCCGCTGCAATGACTTCGCGGATGGCGTCGATGACGGCTCGGGGGGCGTCGAACTGGATGGCGTGGCCGGCGCCGGGGACGATGCGGCGCTCGCCGATCGTGGACAGGGACGCCTGATCGCGATGGAGACCGGTCCAGACGTTCTCGAATGCGGCGCGATCGGCGTCATCGTATTCCAGCGGCAGGTTCTTGCCGCCGCCAATACCCGCGGACGGGACTATCAGGGGGAGGTAGCCATAGGAGCGGCGGGACGCGGCGAGCTGGGCAAGGCTGGCGTGCTCCATCGCATGCAGGCCGGAGAGGTTGGCGTCGACCATATCGGCGTCGTTGCCCATGCAGTCTTTCAGCGCCGGATCTGATCGCGGCAGCAGTGCGCCACGCAGGAGCGCCACGCAGTGGCGCCAGTTCTCCTCATCGAAGCTCCAGAGGCGATTGTTCGCGGCGCTCGGGATGGCGGCCCTGAACAGCGCACGCTGGTTGTCGCCCGAGGGATCCACCAGGACGATGCCGGCGACCTTGTCGAGATGCGTGTTGGCGAACTGGCGCACATGAATGCCGCCGAGCGGGTGACCGACGAGGATGTAAGGGGCCGGGATGTCCGCCGTGGCGAGCAGCGCCGCCATGTCGCGCGCCACGGCGGCGGCGTCGCGCGGGAAGGGTCCGGGATCGCTGAGCCCGGCGCCGGCGCGATCATAGGTGCAGGCCATGTTGGTCTTGGCGATTTCGGGCTGGACCTTCGTCCAGCCCTGATGGCCGCCGCCGGAGCCGGAATCGCAGACGACGGCGGGGAGGCCTGCTCCCTGGCAGTCCATGAACATGCGGCGACCGCCTTCGAGGACGATGAAACGACCGACGGCTGCGGCGGGCGGCGCGCCGGCCTGGAAGGTGATCCGCGAGGTGGTTCCCTGTGGCGTCCAGTCGGCGGACCAGCCTTCCCCGCCCTTCGCGCCCGAGAAGCTGGCCACGAGGGCGGGGACCTGGAAGGAGAGCCTGTCGGCCGAGTGCGCGATGTTGCGGATTGGAAGCGTGTTGCCAGGTCCCATCCAGGTGCTGCCCCGCCAGCCTTCATCCGTCTCGTGCAGGTTGATCGCCTTGATGATGCTGGGGCCGACGGGCGCATACCATGCGTCGGCGTAGGTCCTGGCCGGCTGTGGCGCGGCGACGCAAGCCGAAAGCATCAGGGCGGCTGCAATGGCGGCCAGAATTCGTTTCATGGCGTGTCCCCTCGCCTGTCACTGCTGACAGAGCATGGGGGACATCTCGTCACAACAGGGCTGCACGGAGGTTTGAACACGGGGCCGGGGTGGCCTACCTATGCGGCATGGATTCGACTGATCCCCCAGAAGCGAAAGATGTGCAGGACGATCTGCCGGAGGACCCGGCGGAAGGCCTCGACGAGAGCGTCGAGGACGAGGTTGCCGACGAACTACCAGCCGAGATCGAGATGGAGACGGAGGAGATTTCCTCTGGGGTCGAAATTGATTCGCCCGATGGGACGAAGAAGAAGCGGATGTCGGGACCTGACATCATCCGCGACCAGGTGAGCCGCCTGCCGGGGAAGCCGGGCGTCTATCGGATGTTCGGGGAGAACCTTGAGCTGCTGTATGTCGGCAAGGCGCGGAACCTGAGGGCGCGGGTTTCGAACTATGCCAAGATCGGCGGGCAGACGCAGCGCATCGCGCGGATGATCTCGCTGACGCGGACGATGGAGTTTGT
>CAIKXW010000199.1 GCA_903831485.1 uncultured Alphaproteobacteria bacterium
TCGCCGAACCGCACCTTCGCGCTCATCACGCCGCCCGCCTGCGCGGCCTCCAGCGCAACGGCCAGCGCTTCGGCGTCCTCGGCGGGCGAGCCCGAATTGCCGAACCACTCGAAGCCGATCTGCAAATGTTCGACCGGATCATCCGACCCGCGCGGCGGCAAACGATAGACAGGACCGGCGCCGTGATAGCGCGCCACCGGCAACTCGCCCGACGCCACCATCTGCGCAATCGGCGTGGTGAGGTCCGGCCGCAGGCAATGCTCGGCGCCGCTCGCGTCCGTGAACGTGCACAGCCGCGAGCGCACCGCTTCGCCCGACAGTTCAAGGATCACTTCCGCCGGCAGCAGGGCCTGCGGCTCAGCCCGCACACCGCTCACCCGCGCGATGCGCGCCAACGCCGCTGAAGCCTCCGGCGTCAGCTTCACGGCTGGCCTGCAATTGCTTTGATGCGCGCCACCATCTCGCTGCGCGGACACTCGAACTGTCCCGGCCGCTCGTTGCGCCAGGCCTCGTTGTCAGTCATTCCCTTGGCCGCCGCAGCGCCCGCCTTCAAGTCCTTGATGGTGACGATGCCCGCCGCGCGCTCATTGCTGCCGACGATCACCACCGCAGGGGAATTGCGCCGGTCCGCATACTTCATCTGCGCCTTCATGCCCGACGCGCCGAGATACATCTCCGCCCGCACGCCCGCGCTTCGCAGGTCCGAGGCCAGCGCCGAGTAGTCAGCCATCTGATCCTTGTCGAGCACCAGCACGAGTACCGGCCCTTCGACCTGCGCCTCGCCACTGGCAGCCATCGCCGCCGCCAGTCGGCTCACGCCAACTGAGAAGCCGGTCGCCGGCGCGGGTTCGCCGCGGAAGCGCGCCACGAGGCCGTCGTAACGCCCGCCGCCGCCCACCGATCCGAACCGCATGGGATTGCCGTCGGCGTCGCGAAACTCGCGCAGGAACTCTGCCTCGAATACCGGCCCGGTATAGTATTCCAGCCCCCGCACGATCGACGGATCGAATGTCGCCGCCTCATCGCCGATGCCAAGCGCATTGAGGATACTGTCGATCTCCACCAGCTCAGCCACGCCCGTCTCGCCCGACCGCGTCATGCCAACCGAGTTGGCCAGCTTGCGCGCCGTCTCTGCGCGCGTGACGGAACGCGAGGTGATGAACTCCACCAACACATCGATCTGGTTGGCGGCGAGCCCCGCCCCAGCGGTCACATCGCCCGACTCGTCCTTGCGCCCCTTGCCAAGCAAGAGCGTCACGCCCTCGACGCCGAACTTGTCGAACTTGTCGAGCGCGCGCAGTACCGTGCCGCGCTGGGCCGGATCAAGCACGCCCGCCGTCTCCATGATGCCGTCGAGGATCTGGCGGCTGTTCACACGGATCACATACTCGCCCTGCCCGGCGCCCGCCGCCTGCATCGCCTCGGCTGCAATCGCGATCATCTCCGCGTCCGCCGCCGGCCCCGCCACGCCAACGGAGTCAGCATCGCACTGGATGAACTCCCGAAAGCGGAACGGCCCCGGCTTCTCATTACGCCAGACCGGCCCAGCCGAATACCGGCGGAACGGCTTCGGAATGCGCTCCCAGTTCTCGGCGACATAGCGGGCCAACGGAGCGGTATGATCATAGCGCAGCGCGATCCACTGCTCGTCATCGTCCTGAAGCGCAAACACGCCGCTGTTCGGGCGATCTGTGTCGGGCAGGAATTTGCCAAGCGCATCGACATACTCGAACGGGCCGGTGTCCAGGGCGTCGAAGCCCCAGCGCTGGTAAACGGAGCTTATCGAGTCAACGAGCCGGCGTTCGGCGGCGATGACCGCCGCCGTCCTGTCCGGAAATCCGCGAGGCTTGCGCGCCTCGGGCCGCTTCTGCTCGTCGTTGGACATGATGGCCATCCGTCCCCAAGCCCTGGATTTGGGGCCTGCGGGATAACCCATCGGCCAACCCGCGGCAACACGGCAGCCACCCTGCCGCCCGTGGGCCTAATGATAGCTGAAAGCGAATACCGCCTGCGCGGCGAAGTCGTTGTAGCGTAGCTGATACCCGCCCTGGTTGGCGCCGGTTATCGCGAAGACCACCTCGGATTTACCATCCCCGTCGAAATCGCTGGCGTCGAGAAACTGCAGCCCCTCGCCAAGATACCGGGCGTCCCCATCAGGCGATACGGCGAAGGCCTGCGGTGCAAATGCTGTGTCATCCCATGGACCGTCACACCGGTAGCCGGTCAGGTTCGCCGTCGCCACGCTCCAACCGGTCTTTGCGGCGGCGCCCTTGGATATCGTGACATCGCGATCCGCATAGGTGACTGGCCTGGCGTCCACCACGCCTTCATTCGCGCAATTCAGTACGTTGGCGAACAGCCCGCGGAACGCGACACGGATTGCGGCAACGGCTTTCGGCGAAACTTCGGCCGCCTTCCAGGAATCCGCATCCGGCCCTTCGGGCGCCGATACGGCCAGCAAGGGCCGGTAGATCGGCACGCCATTGCCGCCGGCAAATTCCATCGACCGCTCGCCAATCACGGGCGGCGTCACGCCAGCGGCGATCTCCTGCGAGCCGACATCAGCATAGAGCTGCCATGCTGCCGGTGTTGTCGCGCGAACAGATCCGCGGGTGCCGCCATGGTGCACCACGGTCCAGTCCACGCTGGCGGGAAAATCGGTCGGCGCGCTGGCAAGGCAGGACAGGTCTGTGCATTCCAGCTCCAGCGACCGCCAGCCTTGCTTGTCCTTCTGGAACAACGCACGGACGATGAACCGCGGCTGCTCGGCCGTTGTCGCTCCGGGGCGATCCTCGAGCACGCCGATGTTCACGGCCAACGGCTTGGCCTCGATGGCCGGAGCGGTAACCGCCGCATGCGGCGCAGGCGCATCAGGCGAACACCCAACAACGGCCAGAGCGATAGGCAGCAGGGCTGGGCGGAACATGCGTAAATCTCCGGCGGGATACCCATATGGTCACGTCCGCCACCCCAGCACCACCGATCTGCAGCAACACGCGCAGCAGCTTTCGCGAAGGCTTAACCGCCGCCTGAGAAGCTGTCGGCATGAAGCGCTTCACCCTCCTGCTCACGTTCGCCCTGATGGCAACAGCGCCCGCCAACGCCGACACCCTCGCTGATCAGGTGGGCGCGGAGGCAAGGCGCCTGCTCGCCCAGGTCTCATCGGCCCAGACCTCCGCGACGGCGCGACCAGGCGCGAAGCCGCAGCCGCTCGCCCCAACCCTGTCGACAGACCTGCGACGCTTCGGCCTCGCCGCCAGCCGTCTCTCCAGCGAGATCGACCAGCGCGGCGGACCGGCCGACCTGCGCTGCATCTTCCGTGGCATGGTCGAGGAGACCGGCAAACAGCTGACCGCCGCCAACGCTGCAGCAACCGGCGCCGAACAAGCCAGGGCCCTCGGCCGGCTCACACACATGCTGAAGGACGCGGTCGAGATCGCGCCGGCCGTTGGCGGAAACGCAACCGCCGCCAGCTCATCCCGAGCGGCGGCGGCGCAATGCCCCGCGGCGCCGTTTTGATCAGTATTTTACGTCGCAGCCGTACGGCACCGTGGCCGCCGGATCCGGGGCCTTACCTGCCTTGAGATGGGTCAGCGCCGCCGCCACGTAGTTCGTGGCCTTTGGAATATCATCGACCTTGCTGGACTGGATCGAGTCGATCGCGCCGTTGTAGGCGACCTTCCCGTCTGGCGTGATGATGTAGATGTGCGGCGTGGTCTTTGCGCCGTAAGCCCGGCCCATCGAACCATCCGGATCGAGCAGCACATGCGTCGGCTTCGCGCCGCGGTCGGCCGTCAGCTTGTCGGCCTGCTCGGGCGAGACATGCCCCTGCGAACCCGGCTTGGACGAGATCACCGACAGCCACACCACGCCATCTTTCGCGGCTGCCGCCTGCGTGTTCTGCATGTTCTTCGAGTTGTAGTGCTTCTGCACGAACGGGCAGCCATTGTTCGTCCACTCGATAACGACAATCTTGCCCTTGAAGTCCGCCAGCGAGATTTCCTTGCCAGCAGTGTTCACTTCCTTGAACGCCGGTGCGGCGTTGCCCGGAGGTGCAGCGTTCGCGCTCGACACCATCAGCGCCGCGGCGGTAATCGCCGCGGCAGCGCCGACGCCAAGGACCATGGGAATACGTTCACGCTTCGATATGCCCATCCTGCAACTCCTACGGATGAAACCTGTCCACGCCCGGTCTTGCGACCACTAGATCGAGCCTGCCGCTTCCTTCACGGCCTGCTGAATTTGTCCGGCTGACAGCAATCCGTCGAACTTGCGCGGTTCGCCTCCGGAAGCCGGATAGACAAGATACAACGGCACGCCGCCCGCGCCATGCCGCTTCAGCTCCTCGAAGATCACACTGTCTTTGTTGGTCCAGTCAGCCTCGAGGAACGCCACGTTCAGGTCGGCAAAGGTCTGCTGAACCGCCGCATCGTGCATCGCGCCCTTGTTTACCTGGCAGGTGACACACCACCGCGCCGTGAAGTCCACGAAGATCACGCGGCCCTCCGATTTCAGCTCCGCGATCCGCTCCGGCGACCATGTGCTGGCCGTGACGACAGCGGCTGCCGCGGCTGGCGGCGTGATCGTGCCGAAGACAGGCACGGCGAAGGCGGCCAGGATCACTGCCGTCGAAACGACGCGCCCCCCAGTGCTTCCGCCGACCCGCGTGGCGAGCCAGATGCCGAACGACAACGCGATCGCGCCGCCCAGCGCCCAGATCACGCCGTCAGCGCCAGCCTGCGCCGAGAGCACCCAGAGCAGCCAGAGCGCCGTCAGGAACATCGGGAACGAGAGCGCCTGCTTGAACGTGATCATCCACTTGCCCGGCTTCGGAATTATCTTCGCCAGCGCGGGCGTGAAGCTCAGCAGCGTGAATGGAGCAGCAAGGCCGAGGCCCATCACGACAAAGATCAGCATGACCACCGGCGGGGGCTGCACCAGCGCTGCGCCGACCGCGCCCGCCATGAAGGGACCGACGCACGGCGCGCCAACGAAAGCGGCGAGAAGCCCGGTGAAGAATGCGCCTGACGTGCCGCCGCGATCCGCCAGGTTCCCACCAACACCCATCAGCGATCCACCCATCTCGAACACGCCGAGCATGTTGAGGCCCACAGCGAACATCACCAGCGCAAAGAGCGCGACAACCCATGAATACTGTAGCTGGAAGCCAAGCCCGGCGGATGTGTCACCGGCAGCTTTCAGCCCGATGAGGATCGCCCCGATCGCCGCGAAGCAGACGACCACGCCCGCAAGATAGGCAAGTCCGTGCGCACGCGACTGCCTGGGATCGTGCGCCGTGTGGACAAGCCCCGCCGCCTTGATGGTCAGAACCGGCAGCACGCACGGCATGAGGTTCAGCACGAGCCCACCGATAAACGCGAGGCCAAGCGTGATCAGCAGTTCGCCAATCGGCAGCGGAGGCGCTTCCACCGCCGAGGCGGCGCCAGCAAAGGACGTGGTCGTCACGCTCGCGGGTACGACGCCCGGCGTTGCGGGCGCTTCCCAGCCGCGCATTTTCCCGTCTGTCGTCTCGATGCCGATAATCCCGCCCAGCCCATTGTCGCCGGGCTTTGCGAACATCGTGTTCGCTTTCACTTCGACCGACACACCGTCGAGGCCAGTGCGCACAGTCTGCGGCGCCGCGTGAAGTAGCTCTGCGCCATATGGGAAGAAGCGCACGGACTTGGCCGATGCGATTGCCGACGCAAGGCTGTCATCGATCACGCCGATCTTGAACGTGTCCCCGGCGCGCTCCACCACCGCCTGCCCGGTCAGCGCGACGGGAATGGTGGGAAGCGTCTCAGCGATGATCTTGCTGGCAGCGTCGTCGATCGACTCCGTCGCCGCCACCGGCAGGAAGGTCGACAGCGTCACGGCTTCGGGAATGCAGATGTCGGCACAGATCAGGTAATCGAACGTCGCGCCGATGGTCAGCGGACTACCGACAGCGGCCTCCGGCGCAATCTTTACCTCGAACGGTAGGACGACTTCGCCTTCGTAGCCGTAGTTCATCAGCGTCGCGAGCGGGATGGCGTGCGGCGTAGGAAACTTGAATGCGCCCGCGGTCACTTCGGGAGAAGACGCCCACGCGGCGGTTGGGGGCAGGCCGCTATCCCCCGGATTGATCCAGTAAACATGCCAGCCCTCGGCCAGCTTCAGCCGCAGGGCTCCAAGAAACGTATCCCCCGGCGTCGCGGCCGAGCGCTCCAGCAGGATTGTACCTTCAGCGTGCGGGCTGCTCGCCGTGGCCTGGGCGGATGCAGGCGCGACCAGCCCAAGCGCGGCGACCAGGAGTAGAACCAGACCGGCCAGACGTGCAGCGAGCCGCGACATTTCCAGACGCACCCTAGGACCTCGATTCATGCCGGCAACATGCCAGGCGGCCCAAATCGGCCGCGCAACCATTGTGTACTAAGGGAGCCCGACACGACAGGTCTATCCCCCTCGCCTGAACGTGAGGGATTGGCCTGCCGTGATGACGCAACCGTGGGGCTATTCGCACCTCCGGAGGGTTTGGTTACTGAGCAAGCCGCCGCATCGTGCGCTGGATCACGCGCTGCCAGTTCATCAGTGACACCATGTGGGCGTACACTGCCGCCAGAGCGCCCGTATTGCGGATGTCCTGGAATTTGGATTCCGGCAGGGCGTTCAGGCCATCCTCGGAAATCGCCCAGTAATCGGCGATTTTCTGCGTGGCGCCGGCATTGCCAGCCGCATCGCGCGGCGTGAACGCCACCGATTTTTGTTCAAACAGAGAGGCCTTGTCGAGCATTTCGACGAATTCGACCGTGGCGCGGCGCTGGCGTTCGAATTCCTTGCAGAACTCAATCGCGTCTTGCGTGAATTTCGAGGCCTGGTCGCCATCGAAGAACTTCACATCAGGCGTGCTGGTGACCATTTCGGCGGCGGTATCGACACAAAGAAGCAGGCGATCGCTCTTCGGATCGGAGGCGAACACGAACGGATAACGGCGCGCAAATGCCGGCAGGTAGACGTCCGGGTCGGGCTGGCCATTGCTGTCGACATACTCGTTTTCGTTCTGCCGGACGCCCATCACCGCGACCGGGGTCTTCTCCGGACCCACGAAAATGATCGGAAAACAGGTCGCGGCGACGCCGAATTCGCTCACCGTGATCGGAACCGCATGGGCCGTTTTCAGGAACGAGAATGGGGAAGCTATCTGCTTCACCCCCAGGTCCCGGTGCTTTTCCAGCGAAAGCGGCTCGGGACGTTTGTAAAACATGACCTGACCGGTCAGTTCCGGCTGGCCACCGGGGGCGGGAGTGCTCATTAACAGGCTCCTGACTTGATGCTGGGCGGTACTTATCGGAAAACTCTGGGCGCCTCAACCAAAGCGAATCATATGTTTTTTCCCGGCTGGAGACTGCGTTTCGGGGCCGCCGCCGGCGCCTTGGCCGCCGTTATGGCTGCCGGCTGCACGCCCGCAGTGGAGAACGCCGATCCGCTCCTGGCCGAACTCGTGCAGCGCCTCGGCGCCAGCGAAATCCAGAGGCTCCCGGAAGAAGCCGACATGATCGGCCTTCCCGAGTCGGCTTTCGGGCGCTCCTATGCGGCCCTTCTCAACGACAGGTCCATCGCCGTCGAGGAGCGTACCCGCACTCGCCGCCTCGAGTTTCTGGCGGATTTCGAACGCATCGACAGGGCGCTGCTCTCGCCCGCCGCGGTCCGCACCTACGACTCCCTGCGCTCCACTCTGGAGGCGACCATCGCAGTTGATCGCCACGGCCATGGCGTCACCTCGCTTGGCCGCTCCAGCACGTACGTCACCACGTTCGCTGACGGCGCCTTCACCGATCTCGTCAAGTTCCTGACCCTGCACGTGGCCGTCGCCACACCGGCCCAGGCCGATGCATGGCTCAAGCGGCTTGAGCAGATGGACGAAGCGATGCGCGACGAGCACCGCCGCTTCGAAGTCGATGTCGCGGCCGGCACGATCCCGCCGCGCAACGTCGTTCAGCGCACGCTCGACAAGGCGCGGCAGCTGCGCCCCGGGATCGCGCGCGATCATGTGCTCGTCCAACACTTCACTGAATCCCTCGCTCAGGTTGCGGATATTCCCGAGGCTGACATCGCGCGCCTGACTGCCCGCGCAGCCGAACTCGTTGGCGGCGATATCAAGAAAGAGTACGACGCGCTGATCGCGCTTCTCGAAGAAACGTTGGCCAAGGCGCCTGCCGAACCCGGCGTGTGGCGCCTGAAGGATGGCGAGGCCTACTACGCCGATGTCCTGAAACTCCACACGACGTCGTCCTTGACCCCGGCGCAGATGAACGAACTCGGCCTCAAGCTCGTCGAGCAGATCGCGACGGAACTGGATCCCCTTCTCGCGGCGGCGGGTCTGGTCGAGGGAAGCGCGGGCGGCCGGCTTCGTAGCCTCAGCCAACGCCCGGAACTGCTATACCCCGAAACGCCCGAGGGCCGCCTCGCCCTGCTCGATGCGATCAACCAGAAGGTCACCTGGGCGAACGGCATCACCGCGCGCGTAGTCGACATCGACAAGCCTGCGCCGCTTGCGGTGCGCGAGGCGCCGCGCATCGTGCAGGACACCACATCGAAAGCCTACTACCGCCCCGCCCCCCTCAACGGATCGCGGCCCGGCGTCTACAACATCACGCTCCGCGCGACGGCGGACTTCCCGTCATGGACGCTGCCGACCCTGACATTCCACGAAGGCATTCCGGGCCACCACCTGCAGGTCGAGCTTGAACGCAATCTGCCGAACCAGCCGCTGATCGAACATCTCGTCGCCTACCCTTCATTCAACGAAGGCTGGGCGACTTACGCCGAAGACCTCGCCCTCGAACTCGGCGCTTACCAGTCGGATCCGCTCGGACGGATCGGCTACCTGCAGTCGCAATTGCTGCGCGCAGCGCGTCTTGTGACAGACACCGGCATCCACGCCCAGCGATGGACGCGTGAAGAAGCCATCCGATATTTTGAGGAAACGGTCGGCGTGCCGCGCGCAACCGCGGAGTTCGAAGTCGATCGCTCGTCGATCCGCCCGGGAGTACCGGCGGCATACATGACTGGCAGGGAAACCATTCTCCGCCTGCGCGGCCAGGCGCAGCGCGATCTGAAGACTGCCTTCAGTCTCAAGGCGTTTCACGCTGCCGTGCTCTCCCCCGGCGCGCGGCCAATGCCCGTGGTCGAGGCAGACATCGCCGCTTTTGTTGCAGCGCAGAAAAACAAGTCGCCGGCCCAATAGCCTAGCTTACGTCTGTAATCTGACGTAAACCAGCCCCATTCGGCGCGCCTGATTGCTTCACGCAATCACAGATGGGACTCCACCATGACACGCATCAACATGCTCCTGATGGCCGCCGCTTCGACGCTCACACTCGTGGCCTGCCAATCCAGTTCAACCGTTGGAGAGGCGGATTTGGGCGCTTCAAAGCCCGCAGACGGCCGCGAGGTTGTAGTAGTGACAGGCAACAAGCGTGAAACTTCCGCGCAGGATTCCGCTCAGTCCGTCCCGGGCGTCACGAGCGAGCAAGCCTACGCGCCTCCGCCCCCGCCTCCTCCACCGATGGTTGCTCCTCCCGCGCCCAGAATGATGGCGCCTGTAGCGGGCTTCGTTGCGCAGCCAATGCCGGGCGAGATCAACCGCGACAAGTACGACGACGTCGAGATCAACGGCGTGAAGGTTGTCGCAAAGGAGCCCGTCTCCACCTTCTCCATCGATGTCGACACCGCGAGCTACACCAACGTCCGCCGCATGCTGAACGCAGGCCACCTCCCGCCCAAGGACGCAGTGCGCATCGAGGAGATGATCAATTACTTCGACTACGAATACGCCCTGCCGAAGTCGAAGGAGACGCCGTTCGAGACGACGGTGAAAGTCGTGCCCTCCCCATGGAGCGAGGGGCGGCAGCTGATGCATGTCGCGGTGCAGGGCTACGACATCAGGAAGGATGTCCGCCCGCCGCTCAACCTCACCCTGCTGGTCGATGTCTCGGGCTCGATGTCGGGTCCGGACCGTCTGCCGCTGGCGATCAACTCTCTGAAGATGCTCATCGATGAACTCGGCGAGAAGGACAAGGTCTCCATCGTCGTCTACGCAGGCGCTGCGGGCGCGGTCCTGGAACCCACCTCCGGCGCCGACAAGGGCAAGATACTCGCGGCACTCGATCGCCTGTCCGCGGGCGGTTCAACCGCTGGCGGCGAAGGCCTGCGCCTCGCCTACTCGCTGGCCAAGCAGAACTTCAACAAGAACGGCGTCAACCGCGTCATCCTTCTCAGCGATGGCGACTTCAACGTTGGCATCAGCAATCCCGAACAGCTTGAGGACTTCGTCAGCCGCGAACGCGAGAGTGGCGTCTACCTCTCGATCCTCGGCTTCGGCGGCGGCAACTACAACGATGCGATGATGCAGAAGCTGGCGCAGTCCGGAAACGGCATGGCTGCCTACATCGACAACCTCAATGAAGGCCGCAAGGTTCTCAACGACGACCTTTCGGGCTCGATGTTCTCCATCGCGAACGACGTGAAGATCCAGGTCGAGTTCAACCCCGCGAAGGTCGCCGAATATCGCCTCATCGGCTACGAGACCCGCATCCTCAACCAGGAGGATTTCAACAACGACAAGGTCGACGCTGGCGAAATCGGCGCCGGCACATCGGTAACGGCGATCTACGAGATCACCCCCGTCGGTTCGACAGCCACCCTCGTCGACCCGAGCCGCTACCAGCCCACCCCCACCCCGATCGCCGGCGCCACCAGCGAACTCGCCTTCCTGAAAGTGCGCTACAAGCTTCCCGGCGAGGACACGTCCAAGCTGATCACCCGCCCTGTCACCAGCGCCGATCAGGTCAGCGACCTCGCGAAAGCGCCGGAATCCACCCGCTTCGCCACAGCGGTGGCGGCCTACGGCTCAATGCTCCGCGGCGATCCCTATGTCGCGAAGACGTTCACGTGGGACAGCGTCATCGCGCTGGCAAACGGTGCCAAGGGCGAGGACGCGTTCGGCTACCGAGCCGAATTCATCCAGCTGGCGCGCGCCGCGAAGTCGGCGGCGTCGCAGGAGACACTCAGGCCGGCGGACGGCGGCGCAGGTCAGTAAGCTCCCCTCACCGAAAATGAATCGGGCCCGCGGAATCATCCGCGGGCCCGCTTCCCGTCTTGGGTCCGGCGCAGAGCAGCGGAGACAGCCGCGGCGCCGGATGGACGAGGTTCTGTTTGGCCTCAGGCGGCCAGAAGCTCAGGTTCGCGCGCCAGTTCGCTGCCATTCGCGAACACCGGATCGAGACCGAGCGCCAGGTCCGAGGCTTCAGCGCGGCGGCCTCTCACATCGACATTGCGGCGGATGAAGACGGCCGTGGCGCCGTAGCGGCGGGCCTCACGCCAGCGCCAGAAGGTGGCGACATCGCCTTCCACCCCACCCTGGTCAGACACGCGGATCACGCGCCATGTGGGGCCTTCCTGCGCCGCGAAGATCACCACGCCGGCCACCTTCGCCCAGTCCTGTTCGACGCCAAAACGCTCAAACCGATAGCTCTGGCCCTGAGCGCCGCAGAAGTTGACCGATCCGTTGAATGCCGCCGCCATGTTCTTGCTCCGTTCTGTTCGCTGTTGTGATCCCTTTTTGTTCTTTTCGCAAGATTGAAATCGGATGTTTTTCGTAAACGGCGCGTTAAGGATTGTGGCGAGGCCTCGGGCGCCGACGGGCAAACCGCTTGATCCGTACACGGAGTTCGAGGCGCGCTCCGCGCCCTACTCCTTCTTGGTGACTGCGGCCTTCTTCACCACCACGGGCGCCTTCGGCAACTTGCCCGGAAACGGCCCGCCTTCCGCGGCAAGCTCCACCCCGGCAATCGCATCCACCACCTCCATGCCGGAGACAACGTGGCCGAACGCGGCATAGCCCGTGGTGTTCGGCGGCGCGTCCGCCTTGGCGTCGAGCCCGGAATTCTCGCCAAGGCTGATGAAGATGGTCGACTGCCCGCTGCCCGGCTCATCGGCGCGCGCAAGGCTGAGTGCGCCGCGCCTATGCTTGTTGTTTGCGGTTTCCAGCGGAACATTGGAAAGGTTGGCCGGACGGTACTTGAGCTTCGCATC
This sequence comes from uncultured Alphaproteobacteria bacterium, assembly GCA_903831485.1. Next base: position 12,076 of record CAIKXW010000199.1, read on the forward strand.
GAGATCGCCGAACTGGATCACGAACCCCTTCTCGATCCGGTAGAACGCCGACCCGTTGTAGTGCCCGTTCCTGACCAGCTTCAGGAACTGCGCCGCCGTCTTCGGCGCGCCAACCGTGTCGAGCACCACGACGATATCGCCCAGGGATGTCTGCAGCGTGACCTCGGGCCCCGTCCAGACCGGCGCGGCTGGGTCCGCCGGAGCAGGCGCGGGGGCTTCAACGATAGCTGGAGTTTCGGCTGGTGCAGCCGCCTCTGCAGGCGGTTGCACGGCTTGTCCACCCTCCTGGGCCAACGCGGGCGATGCCAATGCGAGCCCCAGAACTGCGGCAATCAGGAATCGTTTCACTGGTGCGGTCTCCGTGTTCGAAACGGAGACTATCAGCGTGGCTGGTCAGGCCAAGTTGTTGTGCCAGGCCTCAAGCCCGGATGCTTGCCCGGCCCAGATACCGCGCCGCATCGCCGAGTTCGTCCTCGATCCGCAGCAACTGGTTGTACTTCGCCAGCCGGTCCGACCGCGCCAGCGAGCCCGTCTTGATCTGCCCGCAATTCGTGGCCACCGCGAGATCCGCGATCGTGGAGTCTTCCGTCTCGCCCGACCGGTGAGACATCACAGCGCCATAACGGTTGATCTGCGCCAGCTGCACCGCCTCCAGCGTCTCCGTCAGCGTCCCTATCTGGTTGACCTTCACCAGAATGGCGTTGCCGGCGCCGCGCTGGATGCCGTCGGCAAGCCGCGTCGTGTTGGTGACGAACAGGTCGTCGCCCACCAGCTGGCACTTGTCGCCAATCGCCTTGGTCAGCGCGATCCAGCCCTCCCAGTCATCCTCCGACATGCCATCCTCGATCGACACGATCGGAAAGCGCTTCACCAGGTCGGCCCAGTACGCCGCCATCTGGTCGGACGAGAGCGACTTGCCCTCCCCCTCAAGCTCGTACTTGCCTTTCTTGTAGAACTCGGTCGCGGCCGCATCGAGCGCCAGCACCACGTCTTCGCCCGGCTGGTACCCTGCCGCCTCGATCGACTTCATGATGAAGCCGAGCGCATCGTCGGTCGACTTCAGGTTCGGCGCGAAGCCGCCCTCGTCTCCAACATTGGTGTTGTGCCCGGCCGCCGCGAGACCCTTCTTCAGCGTATGGAAGATCTCTGCGCCACAGCGCAGCGCGTCCGCAAAGCTATCGAACCCGACTGGCATCACCATGAATTCCTGGATGTCGATCGGATTGTCGGCATGCGCGCCGCCATTGATGATGTTCATCATCGGCGTCGGAAGCACATGTGCGTTCGCGCCGCCGACATAGCGGTACAGTGGCAGGGCGGATGCTTGCGCCGCCGCCTTCGCAACGGCCAGCGACACGCCCAGGATCGCGTTGGCGCCCAGCCGCGACTTGTTCGGCGTGCCGTCCAGATCGATCAGCACCCTGTCGATGGCGCGCTGGTCGGTGGCGTCCATGCCCAGCAGTTCGGGGAAGATCTCGTCATTGACCGCAGCGACCGCCTTCAGCACACCCTTGCCGAGGTAACGCGACTTGTCTCCGTCACGCAGCTCAACCGCCTCGTGCGCGCCGGTCGATGCGCCCGACGGCACAGCCGCGCGGCCTGTCGAGCCGTCGTCCAGCGTCACTTCCGCTTCGACGGTCGGATTGCCCCGGCTGTCGAGGATTTCCCGCGCGTACACGTCCACGATCTCGGTCACTGGATGGTCCTTCGGCTTGAGCAGGCCCGGCCCCCGTCTGGGGGCGGAAAGGTGGGCCTGCTATGTCGCGAACCGGCGGCAGTTGCAATCGCGGCGGGAGACGGTTCTGCCGCGCCCCAAATGCAAAAAGCGCCCCGAAGGGCGCTTTCGCAGATCGAATATCCGGTCGGCCAGGGCTATTCCTCGTCCTTGGCCTTCAGGACCTGCTTGCCGCGGTACATGCCGGTCTTCGGGTCGACATGGTGCGGGCGGCGCAGCTCGCCCGATTCCTTGTCCTCGACATAGGTCGAGCCCGGCAGGCGATCGTGAGCGCGGCGCATGCCACGGCGTGAAGGGGATGTCTTGCGCTTAGGGACGGCCATGGAAGCCTCTGATCAGGCGGAAAAGTGTTGGAAACAGCTCATTCTTGCGTAATGGCCGTTCGAGCGAGCGGGCCTCATACAGGGTCTGGCGCAGCGCTGCAAGACCGGGCGGAATCGTAACCGGAAATGACGGTTCCACCCGCCGGGACGTGGTGCGAAGCGAGGGGCTGCATTTCGCTGGGCGGCCAAAGCCCTCGGCGGCAGCAGCTAAGGCGCGCCATTAGTTGCGTGCGGACTACGGCCTAGACCAGCCTGCTCTTGTCGCGCGCCGCTGCGATGAAGCTCGCGAAAAGCGGATGCGGGTCGAACGGACGTGACTTCAGCTCCGGGTGGAACTGGACGCCGATGAACCAGGGGTGGTCGGTCAGCTCCATGATCTCGGGAAGTTTGCCATCAGGCGACATGCCGGAGAAGACAACGCCGTGCGGAGCGAGCTTGCCGATGATGTCGGTGTTCACTTCGTAGCGGTGACGGTGGCGCTCAGAGATGGTCTGCGTGCCGTAGATGGCAGCGACGCGGCTGCCCTTGGCGAGCACGGCCGGGAAGGCGCCGAGGCGCATCGTACCGCCGAGATCACCATCGGCGCTCCGCACTTCCTTGGTGTTGCCCTGAACCCATTCAGACATCAGGCCCACCGCGGCGTAATCGGGCTTGCCGAATTCCGTGGTGCCGGCGCCGGGGATGTTCGCCATGTTGCGGGCGAGTTCGATCACGGCGAGTTGCATGCCATAGCAGATACCGAAGCACGGAAGCTTGTGCCGGCGCGCGTAACCAGCGGCGCGCATTTTGCCGATCGCGCCGCGTTCGCCAAATCCGCCGGGCAGCAGAACGCCATCCACGCTATCGAGTTCGGAAAGGTCGGCGTTGGGGTCGTCATAGCGGTCCGACGGTATCCAGGTCAGATTGACCTTCACCCTGTTGGCGAGACCGCCATGGCCCAGCGCTTCAACCACTGACTTGTAGGCGTCGTGCAGCGCCACATACTTGCCGACGATCGCAATGCGCACTTCCCCATCGGGATTGCGCAGCGTCTGCGACGTCTGCACCCAGTGCTTGAGATCGGGCGTCGTCTGCTTTTCCAACCCGAAGTGGCGCAGAACCTCGCGGTCCAGCCCACGCGCGTGATATTCGAGTGGCACCTCGTAGATGTGCTGCGCATCCAGCGCCTCGATCACGGCTTCCGGCCGCACATTGCAGAACAGGGCGAGCTTGCGCCGCTCTTCGGGCGGGATCGGCATGGGCGCGCGGCACAGCAGGATGTCCGGCTGGATGCCGATCGACCGCAGCTCCTTCACCGAGTGCTGCGTCGGCTTGGTCTTCAGCTCGCCGGCAGTGTTGATGTAGGGAAGCAGCGTCAGGTGAATGAACAGGCTCGCCTCGCGGCCGACATCCTGGCTGAACTGCCGGATCGCCTCGAAGAACGGCAGCCCCTCAATGTCGCCCACCGTGCCCCCGACTTCGCACAGCACGAAGTCGACATCGTCCGTGTCGGACTTGATGAACTCCTTGATGGCGTCCGTGACGTGCGGGATCACCTGGAGCGTCGCGCCCAGATAATCGCCGCGGCGTTCCTTCTCGAGGATCGCCTTGTAGATACGGCCCGTCGTGGTGTTGTCCGTCTTGCGCGCCGACACGCCGGTGAAGCGCTCATAGTGCCCAAGATCGAGATCCGTCTCGGCGCCGTCATCCGTGACGAAAACCTCGCCATGCTGAGTCGGCGACATCGTGCCAGGATCGACGTTGAGATAGGGGTCCAGCTTGCGGAGCCGCACGCGATAGCCGCGCGCCTGAAGCAGCGCGCCGAGCGCTGCCGAAGCAATGCCCTTCCCGAGGGAGGACACAACGCCTCCCGTAATGAAGATAAATCGCTTCATGACGGATGCTCAGTTTAACGATTCGCCCCGCCCTAGCGAGGGGGCAGTAGTCGACTAGTTCGGCGATCCACCGTTTTCCGGCGTCGACGCCGGTGTGGTGGGCGCAGTTGTCGCAGGCGCAGGCGCGGCCGGCGTGGTGTTCGTCGCAGGCGCCAGAGGATCGGGCGCCGCCGGGGCTGGGGCTGGGCTCGCCGGGGCCGGCGTCGTGGTCGTGCCTCCCAGCGGATCAGGTGTCGTGGCTGTGCCGGAAGCCGGAGGCGTCGTCAGCGAGTCGAACGGATTGCCCGACTCATCGACCTGCTGCTCGAGGATGGAGCCCTGGCTGGCCGAGTCGTTGTTAAGACGCGTCATGGTGATCGAAGTGACGAAGAAGACTGCCGCAAGGCCCATTGTCACCCGGACCAGCACGCTGGCGGCGCCGCGACCGGAGATGAGACCCCCCGTTCCGCCACCGCTCATGCCCAGGGCCCCGCCCTCGGACCTCTGCAGCATCACGGCGATCACGAGCGCGACGCACGCGATCATGTGGATGGTGAGGAGGACGTTCAGCATGAAGTGGCCGCCAGCAACAATTTGGACCGCGTCAAAGCACGTTGGGAGGGTGCGGCCAAGCCCCCATGGCGCCCATGCGGGTTCTTTTCATATGGGAGCGCCCCCGCGCCGACGCCAAATGGCGCCCTAGCCGCAGGCCCTTGCGATCGCCAGCAAGTCCGCGGCCTTCAGGCTGGCGCCTCCCACAAGGGCGCCGTCCACTCCGGCCACCGCCATGAGTTCGGCGGCGTTATCTGGCTTCACCGAGCCGCCATAAAGCACACGAATCTGCAGCCCCGCCGCGCCGAAGCGCGCGTCCAACGCCCGGCCGACGGCCTGGTGAACCTCCTCCACCTGCGCCACGGTCGGGGTCCTGCCCGTGCCGATGGCCCAGACAGGCTCATAGGCGATGACGGTATCGGCGCGTCCCGCCTCGTCGGGAATCGAGCCGGCAAGCTGGGTCGCAATCAAAGCCAGTGTCTTGCCCGCATCCCGCTCGGCGAGGCTCTCGCCGACGCAGATGATGGGGATCAACCCCGCGCGGCACACGGCGGCGGCCTTGGCAGCCACGATGGCGTCAGTCTCGCCATGATGCTGCCGACGCTCGGAATGGCCGACGATCACGAAGCGCGCGCCGAGATCCGCCCACATTTCCGCGCTGACATCACCCGTGAAAGCCCCATTCGCCTTGGCGTGGCAGTCCTGCCCCCCAAGCCCGATCGGCGAACCCTGAAGCACATCCCCCACCTGCGAGGCGAGCGTGGCTGGCGGGCATATTGCGAGATCGACCCGCCCCAGCGCGCGTGCGCCCGCAATCATGGATTCCACCTCAGGGAGCGCCGTGCGGAGACCGTTCATTTTCCAGTTACCGGCTACCAGCTTGCGGCGTTCGGCCATGCCTTGACTTCCTTGAAGGCTCCGAAAGCGCTCTGAGCAGGTTGTCTCGCCCGCGCGCCGCCTGGATGCCGCGATGTCGCATTTTCCTGTGGCGAACCGGTTTCCCCTCCGCCGCAAAATGCTCTAGCAAGCCAGCTTCCGGCGGACAACCACACTGGTTTCCGCCCAGTCAGGGAGTCGCACCGCATGATTGGCGGAATGCGGAAATTCGCTAAGTCGAAGTGGGCGCTGGTGGTGCTGTTCATCCCCCTCGTCATCGCGCTTGCGATCACGCTGCCTGACATTGGCGGTGGCGGCCTTTCTGGCGGCACGGTCAGCCGCATCGGCAGCCGCGAGATCACAACCCGCGACATCGACCGCGACATGCAGCAGGAGCTCGAACGCCTCCGTGTCGAACAGGGCCGGGTCCTGAGTCAGGCAGAGGCCGCGGCTGAGGGCATCCCGCAGGGCGTCTACCGGGAAATCGAAATCCAGAACACGCTGCTCGCCTACGCGGACAAGGTCGGCGTCAGCGCAACGCCGGATTCGCTGAAGCCCTATCTCGAGCGCAACAACCTGATGGTGAACGAGTTCGGCCGCCTGACGCGCGAGACAATCATGGCGGCCGCCCAGCGGCGCCAGCAGACAACGCGCGAGTTTGAGGGCTTCCTGAAGGACTATCTCACGCAACAATACATTCGCGCGGCGGCAGGCAGCGCGCTCAACGTGCCGGACGTGCTGTCCCAGCCCTGGATCAACTATAGGGGCGAAACCCGCACGATCAGCTTTGCGCAAGTCACAGCCGCGACTGCCCCGGCCCCCGTCGAGCCCACCGACGCGGAGATGCAGACGTGGTACGACGCCAACAAGGCCCGCTTCGAGCAGCCGGAACGCCGGCGCATCTCCGTTCTCACCTACACGCCGGACGATTTCCTCGACAAGGTCGCGCTCACGGACGAGCAGGTCCGCACCGAGTACCAGAACCGCATCAAGGAATACTCGACACCCGAGACGCGCACGGTCGTCGAATACACGTCCGACAACCGTACAGCCGCCCAGACCTTCATCGACCTGTCCGTACAGGGCATCCCGCTCGACCAGGCGCTGACCCAGGCCCCCGGCCTGCAGCGCGTCGTGTCAATGCTGAAACCCGAGGACGTCGCCAACGAGGACTACCGCAACTTCCTGTTCTCGCTGCCCACCGGCAAGGTGCACAGCATTCCCATCCAGCTTGAGGCAGGCGAGCCTTGGAAGGCGGTGCTGGTCGAATCCGTGACGCCCGGCATCCCCACCCCGTTTGAAGAGGTTGCCGAAAAAGTCCGCCGTGACGTGGCCTTCCCCGAAGCCGCAACGCTGTTCGAGAATTCCGGCGAGAACTTCCGCGACGCCGCGGGCGGCCAGCCGCTGGAAGACATCGGCAAGGAGTTCGGCATTCCCGTGATCACGCTGGCGCCGATCGACGCGCAGGCCCGCACGGCGCAAGGCGACCAAGCGCAGATCATGGCGCAGAACATTGACGCGTTCCGTCAGCTCCTCACCTTGAACGCCGGCGAGATGACAAATGTGTTCGAAGGCGAGAATGTGCGCTCGATCTTCCGCCTCGACGAAATCGTCGCGCCGTTCACGCTTCCCTTGGCCGAGGTCAAGGATCGCGTGAGAAACGCCATGATGACAGAACGGGCGATTGCTTCCCGCAAGGCAGCCGCAGATGGCATGGTCGCGGCGGTCAAGGCAGGAAAGGCATTCGACAAAGCCGCCGCAGACGCGAAACTCGCGGCCCTGCCCGCCCAGCGTCTCGTCCGTGCCCAAAACCCGCCTATCGATCCGACGGTCGTCGAGGCGGCCTTCAATCTGAAGGCTGGCGAAATCGGCGTTGTCAGCGGTCGTGATGGCAACCCGTGGGTCGCAAGGATCGACAAGATCGAACCCGTCACGCCCGATGTGAGTGCCGTTCTGCGCGCGCAGCTTGGCAACGATTTCTCGGAGTCGCTATTGCGCGATCTCAACGAGGTCTTCGTGCGCGGCCTCCGCGCTGAGATCGATTATAAAATCGACGAACCAGCGCTCGAGGCCTACTTCATCGGCCTGCGCGGGGATGCGCCAGCGCAATGACGAAAGGCCGTCCGTCCCTCGTAATCAGGCGGCGGGTCGACGACACGGAGTCCCCGGTTTCAGCGATGCTGAAGCTGAACCCGATGTCGCAAGGCCTCGTGCTGTTTGAA
>CAIKXW010000200.1 GCA_903831485.1 uncultured Alphaproteobacteria bacterium
GCCGGTAACATTGTGACACTCGCGAACCTGCGGGGCGGCGGACATCGCCTTCTCGAAGTTGCGCTGGTTGCGTTTGTGATGTTCGGACAGGCCGACGGCCACATAGGCGGTGAAGCCGCCGCCCATGGCCGAGCGGTTCACCACGGCGCGATAGCCGGCGATCACGCCATCGCGCTCCAGCTCCTGCACGCGGCGCAGGCAGGCGGACGCTGACAGGCCGACCTTTGCGGCGAGGTCCGCATTGGTGATCCGGCCACCTGCTGCAGCTCACGCAATATTCTGCGGTTTATGTCGTCCAGCTTCGTCATGGATTGTGCAATTGCGCTTCCGGCAGGCCAGGACGCAAGCACATTCGCTGCGATCCGCCGTATTGTTGCGAAATGTTGACTGCCGAGCTCTTCACCGCCCTCGTGGCCTTCGCTTTCGTCTCCTCGATCACGCCGGGGCCGAACAATCTCATGCTGATGACGTCGGGCGCGAATTTCGGCTTTGTGCGGACGATCCCGCACATGCTGGGCGTGTCGCTCGGCTTCACGCTGATGATCGTGCTTGTCGGCGCCGGCCTGGCGAAGGTGTTCGAGATCTATCCGATCGCGCACACCATCCTGAAGTATGCGAGCTGCGCCTACCTCGTCTGGCTGGCCTGGAAGATCGCGACATCCGCGCCGCCTGGTGCGAAAGCCGTCGAAGGCAAGTCAGAGCCGATGACCTTCAGCCAGGCGGCGCTGTTCCAGTGGGTGAACCCCAAGGCATGGACGATGGCGCTGACCGCTGTCTCCGCCTACACGCTGCCTGCTGACCCGATCGTGAGCCTGCTGGTCGTCGCAGCCGTGTTCGGCGCGATCAACCTGCCCTCGGTCGGCTCATGGACGCTGCTGGGCATGCAGCTGCGGCGCTTCCTCGACGATCCGGTCAGGCTGCGCGTATTCAACGTGACGATGGCGGTGATCCTGGTCGTGACGCTCTACCCGGTCGCGTTTGCCGCGCCTCACTAGCGGCTACTTCACCAGCTTGGCGCGCTCGATCGATTCCATGATCAGTTCGCGCGCGCGCTCGGGGCCATAGAGGCCTTCGATCTTCACCCACTTGCCGGGTTCGAGATCCTTGTAGTGCTCGAAAAAGTGGACGATGCGCTCGACCAGGATTTCCGGAAGCTCGTGATAGTCCTTGATCTTCTCGTAGTAGCGCGTGAGCTTGGGGTGCGGCACGGCGAGGATCTTCTCGTCCTGGCCCTTGTCGTCCGTCATCATCAGCACGCCCACCGGAACGCAGCGCACGACGCAGCCCGGCACAAGCGCGCGGTTGCCCACAACCATCACGTCGATCGGATCGCCATCCAGCGACAGCGTGTGTGGTATGAAGCCATAATTGCAGGGATAGCGCATCGACGTGTAGAGGAACCGGTCCACGAACATCGCGCCGGAGGCCTTGTCGATCTCGTACTTGATCGGCTCGCCGCCAAGCGGAACCTCGACCAGGACGTTGACGTCCTCGGGCGGGTTAGGTCCGGACGATATCTTCGAGAGGTCCATGCGGAAGTCCTGTAACCGGGCCGTCAGTTGCACGTCGCACGGTTGCAATATCCGCGTCGGGGCCGAGCGCCAAGCTCAACTCTCAGTCCGTACGCAAATCAAGCGGCGCCCGCCACTGCGCGCAGCATGGCGCGAGCGTCGATCGGCTTGGCCAGCACCCCGGCCGTGCCCGCCTTGCGATAGGAGTCCAGGTGCGCAGGGAGGACGTTGGCCGTGCAGGCAATGACCGGCGTTGCGGCATTCGGCCCTCCCCCGGCGCGAAGCCGCGCCAGCACGTCGAGCCCGTCCATCTCGGGCATCACCATGTCCAGCAGCACGACGTCGAATTTTTCACGGGACATCAGGTCCAGCGCCTCAATCCCGGAGGCGCATTCGGTCGTGCGGTGTCCAGCAGCCCGCAGCATGGCGCCAAGCACGTAGAGATTTCGCGGATTGTCGTCGACGCAGAGGATGTTGCGGACCGCGTCGACTGGCAGGTTGCTGTCGGACAAGGCCTCCGCTGCCTGCTCTTTGCCTTGCGTCAGCGGCGCCTCGATGCGGACGGTGAAGCGCGAGCCGCGGCTGCTCTCGGTCTCAAGCTCCACATCGCCGCCCATCGCGATGGCGAGCCGCCGCGCGATGTACAGGCCGAGACCGAGACCGCCATGGCGGCGCTTGGCGCTGACATCGACCTGCTCGAACGGCTGGAAAATCCGGTCGACGGCTTCCGCGGGGACGCCGGGGCCGGTGTCCTCGACCTCGATCACCACGCACTGTGCCC
>CAIKXW010000201.1 GCA_903831485.1 uncultured Alphaproteobacteria bacterium
GGAAGCACGGCGTCGCGGCGGTCATGCGCACGGGCAGGATGTCGCCGTCGACGATCTGCTCGCGGTAGATGTTGGTGAGCGAGACTTCGGCGGTGGGGATGAGGTAGCGCCTGTCTTCGTGCTGATTTGCCAGAGTGCCCTGCGCCAACCACGCTCTAAATCGAGGGCCAATCTCTGTGGGATCATCGAAATTCGGCGCCGCCTTCGCGTCAAAATAGCGGGACATGTTCTCGACTATTACGTCCCAGTTGGCCGTCTGAAACAGGTCCTCCTCAAACTTAGGAAGCTGTCCGGTTCCGAACATCGCGTGTTCTTTTACCAGTAAGGGCGTCGCGTGTTCGACGTAGCCGTTCTCGCCCGTCTGGATGTCTAGCATGAACGCTGCGAGTGCGCGTTCAAGTCTTGCGAGTTGGCCTTTCAGCACGACAAAGCGCGAGCCGCTCATGCGGGTGGCGGCTTCGAAGTCCATCAGGCCCATCTTCTCGCCGATATCGGCGTGGTCTTTCGGGGCGTAGTTGAACTTGCGCGGCTCGCCCACGGTGCGCTGCACGACATTGGCGTGTTCGTCGGCGCCTTGGGGCACATCTTCAAGCGGCACATTGGGAAGCCGCGCGAGGAGATCGTCGCGATCGCGCGTGGCGTCGGCTTCCTGCTTGCCCGCGTCCTCGATCGTCTGCTTGGCGGCGGCGACGTCGGCCATCAGGGTCTGGGCGAGGGCTTCGTCCTTCGAGGCTTTGGCCTTGCCGATCTCCTTCGACTTCGCGTTGCGCGCCTGCTCGGCCTCCTGCTTGCGCAGGATGGCGGCGCGGACCTTTTCGTCGAGCGCCATGATGGCCGCGATATCGGAGGCGCCGTCCACCGTGGGCCGGCGCGACAGGGCGGCGGCGTAGGCTTGCGGATTTTCGCGGATGGCGCGGATGTCGTGCATGGCTGTCTCTTGGGGGGGTCTTGAGCTTGAGCCCGGGGTCTAGCGTGATGCGGGCGAGGCGCAAAGGGCGGGGATTGCCCGGGCTCACGGATGTTGGACACACGTCTGCATTCAGGCCGGCGTGAACTGCCTGTGATGCTGTCGTTCTGGGTCTCCAAACACGTGGAGGGCCCGGGGACGCGGGATGCCCCGCGTGATTTGGCGACGCCTGTGAGGCGCTACCGGTAGAAGAAGAAGGTTCGCGGGTCCCGCGTCCCCGGCAGTGTGTTGTGCGGCAGCGCGCGCACGGCGGCCCTGTTTCATACGCTTGGCGCCATTAAGCTGCCAGCGTGCGGGCCGGCCTGTTCAGGACCCGTCCCCTTAGGCGCCCCGCGTCTTGTGGACGCCGAGGCTTTTCACGCTCGCCTGCATCCATCCCGCGCCGTTGAACGGTGATCGGCCGCCCTCCATGCGGGATGGATGGACGCAGTATCCCACAGGTCTGGAAGTGGGGGACGCACAGGTCTGGACCCCGCGGGATTGATCCGTGCAGCGCGTCGAAAAGCATCGGATCGATACCTGCAAGGTGTGTCCGGAATCAGCCGGTTCTGGCGGGGTGCTTTCCTCCTCCGCGCCTGGCGCAGGAGGTGACGCGCAGGCGCGCCCGGCAAATTCGTCTGGTGGCTGCCCCTTCCGTCTCGCGCATGAAGAACGCGCGATCCACC
>CAIKXW010000202.1 GCA_903831485.1 uncultured Alphaproteobacteria bacterium
CTATCGCGCGAACCCGCAGGTCTTCAGATCGTGGCTTGCCCGGCATCCATGCTGGCCTCCAACCCAGCCAGCATGATGAATCAGACTTCGGCCCAGACTGGAATCCAAAATCGATTCAGCCGGTTCACAAAATGCTCTAGAATGAAAGTGTCAGGCCCGCCTGAACCACGGGATAGACCTCGTAGTCGTTGATCTCGTCTTGCAGGTTCTGCTCTTCCTGCACCAGCTGCGCCTGGAAGGCGGGATCGTTCACGAGCGTCCCGCCCGTCGCCGTCAGGCTCACCTGCGGCGATCCTGTGAACATGGCGCCGGCGATGAACTTGAACGCGATGCCTGGATTCTCGAACGTCGTGTCCCAGCCAATGCCGACGAATGGCGCGGTGTCTTCAAGATCCGCCGCCATGCCCAGCGTGCCGACCTGTGCAGGCGTGTAGGTCTGGTTGCCGATCTGCACATTGTTCGCCGGCCTCGCCAGCAGGTCCAGCGTCTTCTCGCCCAGGAACGCGCCGCCCGTGATCAGAAAACCGTTGCCAAATGGATGGAAGTCCACGAACGCCCCGATCGAGTTGAGGTCGAGATCGCCCGTGTAGTCGACGCCATCATACGTGTCGTCCGCTTCGTACTGGAAGTAATTGTACCCGCCACGCAGCTGCAGGCCCGGGAGAACCTGAATCTGCGCCTCCACGGCTGCGCCTGTGGTGCCGATGCTTCCGCCGATGGCGACCTGCGCATGCGCTGCGCCCGCCGCAGTCGCACCGACGGCCACCAGCACCGCAAGTTTTGCCCCGCGATTGCTTGTGCGATTCATTCCCTGTCTCCCCTGACTTAGGAAACCGAGACTGTACGCATTCGTATGCGCCAGCAAGCGCGCGGGCAGGGCGCCGCGGCCTGCCTATCAATCCGCAATGCCGCGCGCCTTGCGCTGGCGTGCATCCCACGCCGACATCAGTACCGCCGCTCCGACAACGGTCGCGCCCGCCCACACCTGCCAGCGCGGAACCTCTGCAAAGAAAAAAAAGCCCAGCATCGCGCTCCAGATCAGCGCCGTGTACTCGGCGGCCGCGATGTTCTGCGCCTGTGCTCGCGAATAGGCTGACGTCAGCATGAACCACATGGCGAAACCCGCGGCGCCCGTCAGCGCAAAGAGCGGCAGGTCAGCCGCCATCGGCGCCGCGCCCGACACGATCGCCACGGGCAGCAGATAGATCATCGGGAAGAGATTGCTCAGGAACGCAACGGCCACCGCATCGTCCTTGCGAGACAACTGCCGCAGCAAGACCATCGACAACGCATAGAGCGCAGCAGCCGCCACACCCGAAACGATCCCCTCAACGCGCCGCGCATTGTCCGCCGCGCCCTCTGCGCCCTGAACAGTCACCAGCACGCCCATGAACCCGACCACGAGCGCCGCCGTCGCCGCCGGCCGCATCGCCTCGCCCAGCAGCCAGCGCGCGAGTGGCGAGATCATCAGCGGCGCGCAGAACACCAGCACGGTGGCTTCCGCGATCGGCAGGATGGTGAGGCAGTTGAAGAACAGCAGCGAACAGGCCGTGATCACCACCGCTCGCAACGCATGCCGCCTCAGGCCCTGCGCGTCCGGCAGGCGCGAGCGCAGCGCCAGCACGGTCGCGCCGGCAAACAGGGTCCCGAACACATATCGGGCCGTAGCGATCAGCACGACGCCGTAGGTAAAGCCCAGCTGCTTCACCATTGCATCCATCAAGCACCCCAGCATCACGCCGGTCACAGCCAGCGCGAGAGGAGGGGTGTTCGCCAGGAAAGGGGGGGCAGCCTGCATCGCCCCCATCCATCACGAACCTTCACGCACCTCAATCGGACCCCGCGCAGCGAAGATGGCCCTTTCCCCTAGGTTAACTGTCGGCAATTGATCAACCTTGCGCGTCCGGGGCAATTTAGGCATGTTCCGCGCCATCCTGCGGGCGGGCCAACCGCGATTCCGTTGCTGAATCGCGTGGGAAGTCGTCCAATTTCAACATCGTAGAGGACGACAGATGAGCGATTTATCGCTTTGGCTGCCAATTATCGCAGGCGTCATTGCCGTGGCGTATGGCGTTTTTACCACCCAGCGGCTCATGGCGTTGCCCACCGGCAGCGCAAAGATGCAGGAAATCGCCAAGGCGATTCAGGAAGGCGCCAACGCCTACCTCAACCGCCAGTACCGCACGATCGCCATCATCGGCGCCGTCGTCGCCGTGCTGGTCGCCATCTTTTTCATGAACTGGCAGGCCCCGGTCGGCTTCCTGATCGGCGCAATCCTGTCGGGCGCAGCCGGCTATATCGGGATGAAGATCTCGGTACAGGCCAACGTCCGTACCACTGAAGCGTCCTCCAAGGGCCTCGCCCAGGGCCTCAGCGTCGCCTTCCAATCGGGCGCCGTCACCGGCATGCTCGTCGTCGGTCTCGCCATCCTGGGCCTCGGCGGTTACTACGCGCTGCTCACGGTCGGCCTAGGCCTGCCGCCGGGCGACCGCACTGTCGTCAACGCCATGGTCGCTCTCGGCCTCGGCGCATCGCTCATCTCCATCTTCGCCCGTCTCGGCGGCGGCATCTTCACCAAGGGGGCCGACGTCGGCGGCGACATGGTCGGCAAGGTCGAAGCGGGAATTCCCGAAGACGATCCACGCAACCCCGCCACCATCGCGGACAACGTCGGCGACAACGTCGGTGACTGCGCCGGCATGGCGGCCGACCTGTTCGAAACCTACGCGGTGACCATCGTCGCCACCATGGTTCTCGCCTCGATCTCGTTCGCGGGCGCAGCCCAGGCCGGCATGATGATCCTGCCGCTCACCATCGCGGGCGTGTGCATCGTCACCTCGATCATCGGCACCTACTTCGTGCGTCTCTCGGCCGGCTCGCGCAATGTCATGGGCGCGCTCTACAAGGGCTTCATCGCCTCGTCCGTGCTCTCCGTTCCGGCGCTCTACGGCGCCATCTACATCGCGCTCGGTGATCCGATGACCACGACGGTCACGATGTCCGACACGCTTGGCACCGCGATCCCCGCCATGAACCTGTTCTGGTGCGGCATTGCCGGCCTCGTCGTCACCGGCCTGATCATCTGGATCACGGAATACTACACCGGCGTCGGCTATCGCCCGGTGAAGTCGATCGCCCAGGCGTCGGTCTCCGGCCACGGCACCAACGTCATCCAGGGCCTCGCCGTCTCGCTTGAAGCTTGCGCGGTTCCGGCCCTGATCATCATCGCCGGCATCATCTTCACCTACTCGATGGGCGGCCTGATCGGCATCGGCATCGCCGTCACCACGATGCTGGCGCTTGCCGGCATGGTCGTGGCGCTCGACGCCTTCGGTCCGGTCACCGACAACGCCGGCGGCATCGCCGAAATGGCGGGCCTCGATGATTCTGTTCGCGAAACCACCGATACGCTCGACGCCGTCGGCAACACCACCAAAGCCGTCACCAAAGGCTACGCGATCGGCTCGGCCGGTCTCGGCGCGCTGGTCCTGTTCGCCGCTTTCACGGCGGACCTCGACCACTTCGCCTCCGCCGCCCTCGAAGGCTCGCTGCTCTATGGCGTTGTCGCCGACTTCTCGCTCTCGAACCCGTATGTGGTGGTCGGCCTGCTGTTCGGCGGCCTGCTGCCCTTCCTGTTCGGCGGCATGTCGATGATGGCCGTTGGCCGCGCCGCGCAAGCGGTCGTGGAAGAGGTCCGCCGCCAGTTCCGCGAGATCCCGGGCATCATGGATTACTCGGGCAAGCCTGACTACGGCCGCGCGGTCGACATGCTGACCAAGGCCGCGATCAAGGAGATGATCATCCCGTCGCTCCTGCCGGTCCTCTCGCCGATCGTGCTGTTCTTTGTCATCTGGGGCATTGGCGCAGCGCAGGGCCTCGAGCAGGCCGCAGCAATCAGCCAGGCGCTCTCCGCGGTTGGCGCGATGCTGATGGGCGTCATCATCACCGGTCTCTACGTCGCCATCTCGATGACCTCGGGCGGCGGCGCGTGGGACAACGCCAAGAAGTCATTCGAGGACGGCTTCCGCGACAAGGACGGCGTCGTCCACAAGAAGGGTTCGGACGCCCACAAGGCCTCCGTCACCGGCGACACCGTCGGCGACCCCTACAAGGACACGGCGGGCCCCGCCGTGAACCCGATGATCAAGATCACCAACATCGTCGCGCTGCTCATGCTCGCGGCCATGGCAGGCAACGCCGCCTGAGGCGTCTGATCTTCTGAAATGCAACGGGCCGCGGAGTGATCCGCGGCCCGCTTGTTTTCGGTTTCGGTGCGATCGTCTGGAAGGACGAGGGCGGGCTCACAGGCGTCGCGTGGGACGCCCCTGCCTCACGCCCCCCGGCTATTCCGCACCATACTGTACGTTGTTCCGCACGCGATAACCGGTGATCGGCTGGTCGGTGAAGAAGCCGTCGAGGCCGAGCGCCAGCGCCTGCGTGAGGAACGCATCGATCGTCATGCCCTTGGGCGGCGTCTCGTCGCGGAATGTCCAGGCGTGCACCGGAATGCCCCTGGCGTGGCTCGCCTCGATCACGCCGGTCGACTTGCCCGTGCTGTCCATCACCAGCGCGGTGTTGGCGCCCAGTCCTTGCCAGAACGGCGCGCCGGGCTTGGCCATCGCCGCATCGAGCGCCGCCTTGTCCGACACCAGCATCACTACGGGCAGGTCGGTGCGTGCATCCATCGCCTTCACGAAATCCGGCTCGAATGACTGGATGAAAACGGGCGACCCCGCCGCCGCCATGCCATGCCTGCCGAGCGCCGCGAGGATCGCCTCGCCCATGTCCGGCAGCGTCGCGATGGACGCATGATACGCGGGCGACTTGGCTTCCGGATAGACGCACACGGGCTCAGCCGCCACCGTCACGCGCGACTTCGCCATCTGCAGGACCTCGTCGAATGTCGGGATCTGGTAGAGCCCGTCATACGCCTTCGATCGTCCGGGGAAGGACTGTATCGCGCGCAGCGTCTTCAGCTCCGCCATGGTGAAATCAGATACCCACCAGTCCATCCGGCCTTCGTATTCCGGATCGGTGGAGCGCCGCTTGCGGTTCGCGAATTCCGGCTTGGAGGCGATGTTCGTCGTCGTCGAAAGGTAAGTGTCGTGCCGCACCGCCAGCTGGCCGTCCTTGCTGAACACAAGGTCCGGCTCGATGCAGTCCGCCCCGTCATTCAGGGCGCGCTGGAAAGCTTCAAGCGTATGCTCGGGCAGGGCGCCGGACGCCCCGCGGTGCCCGATCAGCAGCGGCTTTGCCCGCCCCAGCGTCGGGTATACCCAGCTGCCGTCCGCTCCGCCGCCAGAGGATCCGGCCGTCGTGCCGCACCCTGCCAGCGCAAACGTCGCGGCAACCGCCAAAGTCGAGAAAAATCGCAAATCTGTCATAGCGGAACCTTGCTCAAGCCGCGCCCACCTGTCGAGGGTCTCGTGTGAGAGTATAGTCCTGCGACAGCGACCGATTATTGACGGCGCTTACCCGAGGGCGCAAACGGGCCGCTCATGAGCAAGCTTGGCGCCTTTCTCAACAACATGGACGCCCGCGCCTGGCGCACCATCTGGGTGTCGCTGGCGCTGCTGGGCGGTGTCATTGCCGTCGCCGTCATCGGCGCCGTCACGGGCATTGGCGATCATCTCGACGAACAGCTTGCTGGCCTGCGCAACGGACCGTGGGGCCTGCCCATGACGATCCTGCTGTTCATTGTCACCAGCTTCATGGCCGCCCCACAATTCGTGCTGTTCGCCGCCGCCGTGGTCGCCTTCGGCCCCTGGCTTGGCTGCACTTATGCGATGATCGGAACCATCGTGGCCGCCTGGATCCACTTCTATCTCGGCCGTTTTGGCGGTGCGAAGCTGGTCGAGCGCTATGGCGGCAACACCATCAACCGCCTGTCGCGCTTCATCGGCCGCAATGATTTCCTCGCCAGCCTCATCGTCCGCTCGGTGCCGACAGCACCGGCCGTGGTCGTCAACATGGCCTTCGGCGCCAGCCAGGCGAATTTCTGGCGCTACACGGCGGGCGTCATCGTCGGTTCCATCCCGAAAATCCTGATCGTCGCCCTGCTGGGCCAGTCGGTCCTCTCCGCCATGGGCGGCAGCCTCGCACTGGCGATCGGCGCGGTAATCACTGTGGTCGCCATCTGGATTTCCGTGGCGCTGGCCGCACGGCGCGCCGTCAACGACGAGCCCGCCCTCCAGAAGCCGGCCGAGACCCAGACAAGGTCTGATCCAGTCGCCGATTAGGCCATTCCGGGATCATCCTGCCCCTTTCTGGCTTCGGTCGTGGGTCCAATTTCCAATACTTGACGCCAAACGCGCCGGCGATCATAGAACGATCATGCGCGAACAGGGTCTCACCCTCCTTCTTTCCCTGCCGGGGCTGCTTAGCAGCCCCTGGGCGCGTCCGTGACCGGCTGAGCCTGCCGGTCGCGCGTCCAGGGGTGATCGCTAGCAAAACCCCAAGACAGCCCTGACAGGACGCCCACGATGACCACCCCCTCCACGAACAGCGCCGGTAAAGACCGCGTCTTCATCTTCGACACCACGATGCGTGACGGCGAACAGTCGCCCGGCGCCTCGATGACGCTGCGCGAAAAGCTCGAACTCGCCGAACTGCTGCAGGAGATGAAGGTCGACGTCTGCGAGGCCGGTTTTGCCGCCTCGTCCGAAGGCGACTTCCAGTGCGTCAGCCAGATCGCCGAACTGGCGAAGGACATGGCAATCTGCACGCTCGCCCGCTCCACGCTCACCGACATCGACAAGGCGGGGGAAGCGCTGCGCAAGGCGAAGGCCCCGCGCATCCACACCTTCATCTCCACGAGCCCGGTGCACATGAAGCACAAGCTGAAGATGGGTCCCAACGCCGTGCTGGAAGCCATCGGCGCCTCCGTCACGCACAGCCGCAAATACGCTGGCGACGTCGAATGGTCCGCTGAAGACGCCACCCGCACCGAGTTCGACTTCCTCTGCAAGGCGATCGACGTCGCCATCTCGTCTGGCGCGACCGTCATCAACGTGCCCGACACGGTTGGCTATTCGCACCCCGCCGAATACGGCGCGCTGATCCGCCGCCTGATCGAGAACATCCCGAATTCCGACAAGGTGATCTGGTCCACCCACTGCCACAACGACCTCGGCCTTGCCGTCGCCAACTCGCTGGCCGGCGTCATCAACGGCGCACGCCAG
>CAIKXW010000203.1 GCA_903831485.1 uncultured Alphaproteobacteria bacterium
AAGAGGCGGCTGTCGGCCTGCCGCTCTGCGCGCCAGCCCTCGACCACGGCGTCGAGCTCTTCATTGTCGCCATGGCGGAGGGTGAGCTTGAAGCGTTCGGCGGGCGGCGCGTAGGGATCGTATTCAATACGGCGGACGGCGTTGCCGCTTGTCAGGGTCGCGTGAAAGGCGGCGCGCATGGCCGGCGGCGGCTCGACGGCGTCGAGCGCGCGTTCGAGCGCCTGTTCCGGGGGCAAGCCGGCCCAGGTGATGGCAAAGAGCAAAATGGCGGACATTTCGCGCGTATCCGTTCCGGCCCCGGGGAGATGACCTATCGTCAGGACAACCCTTGCCACGGAATGTGGCTGGAATTGGCCTCCGAACATGAATTCGAACCGGCGGCTGCCGAGGGGCAGTGTGCGGCGGCCAAGGTGAACGAAGTCCGAATCGCGCGCGGCGGCATTGGGGCGGAGGTGGGATAATCTCGGGAGGCTGCTCAGGAACGCTCAGGAAATCGTTCCATCGCGGAATAGTCATGACGATCCATACAAGCCCGGCGCTGAAACGCGCAGACGCTCGGTCGAAATGCCGATGCAGACTGAGCCGTCTTCATTCAGCGTGACATCCAAGTCCGCAGGTTCGTCATAGTCGATGACAATCCGCGCTTTGGTCTCGAGCTGCACCAGTTGGGCCCATGGCTCGTTCGCAACCTCGACCGTCCTCGGTTGCAGGTTGTCGAATATGAACGTGGCCATGATGCACCCCGATCAACGCCCCTGTTCAGGTAGCGGCTCCAGCCTCACCAGCACAGCGCCGTCTGTGGTCTGCATGCCGGCGGCGGCGTTGACCTCCGACACCTTGCCATCGCGGGGGGCGGTGAGCGTGTGCTCCATCTTCATGGCTTCGATCACGACCAGCGCATCGCCGCGCTTCACATCCTGTCCGGCGGCGACTTTCACCTCCAGCACCTTGCCCGGCATCGGGGCGCGGACGTCGTCCCCGCCGACGAGGGCTTCGATGGCGTGGGTGTAGTCGGGGCCGCACAGGGCGAGAGCGCGGCCATTTGCGAAGAGGACGGGGCCGTCGCTGAGCGCGCGGACCGCGCCGAAAACGTCAGCGCCATCGACGGCGCCGAAGACGAGGACGCCGGAGTCGGTGGGGACGGTGTCCATGTCGACGTCGAAACTGTCTTCGCCGATGTGGGCGCGGGAGTCGCCAGCCACATCCGGCGAAAGGCGCACGGATCTCGCGGTGTCGCCGATCATGAAGGTGTGCGTCGCTCGCGTAGCGGCGTTGATGCGGAAGCCATCGGAGATGCTCCAAGGGTCGGCGGCGTCAGGCTGCAGGGCTGCGAGGCCGATCGCGCCCAGGATCATCATGTCGGCGAGTTCGGCGTCGGCGGGCTCGGCAAGCTCTGCGAGATCAGCCTCGACGGTGTTGGTGGTTGCCATGCCTGCCCGGAAATCGTCGTGGTCGAGCAGGTTGGCGAGCAGCGCGAGGTTGGTGGCGACGGGCCAGACCTCGGCTTCGCGCAGGGCGTCGCCGAGGGCGTCGAGCGCGTCGTCGCGCGTGGGACCATGAGCGATCGCCTTGGCGATCATGCTGTCATAGGTGGCGGGAATGTCGTCGCCCTCCTCCACTGCACTGTCGAGGCGGAGGGTGATGCCGCCGTCGTTTTCGGGCTCGTCGGTGAAAGCGGAGAGATCGAAGCGTTCGAGCCAGCCGGAGCTGGGCAGGAAGCCCCGCGCGGGATCTTCTGCGCAGAGGCGCGCTTCGACGGCGTGGCCGGCGAGCGTGATCGCTGACTGCGCCGGGAGTTTCCCGCCGCTGGCGACGCGGAGCTGAAGCTCGACGAGGTCGAGTCCGGTGATCAGCTCGGTGACGGGGTGTTCGACCTGCAGGCGCGTGTTCATTTCCATGAACCAGAAGCCGTCAGGACGCAGCGGGCCGGAGCCATCAACGATGAATTCGATCGTGCCGGCGCTACGATAGCCCACAGCCTTTGCGGCCATAAGGGCGGCGTCGGTCATCGCCTTGCGGACTTCGGCAGTCATGCCGGGCGCGGGCGCTTCCTCGACAACTTTCTGGCGGCGGCGCTGCAACGAGCAATCGCGTTCGAACAGGTGGATATAGTTGCCATGATTGTCGCCGAAGACCTGCACTTCGATGTGGCGCGGGCTCTGGACGAATTTCTCGACCAGCACGCGGTCGTCGCCAAAGCTGGCTTTCGCTTCACGCTGGGCGCTCGCGAGCGCGGCTTCGAAATCGGCGTCAGCGTCAACCTTGCGCATGCCGCGACCGCCGCCGCCGGCGATGGCCTTGATGAGAACGGGATAGCCGATCTTGCTTGCGGCGGCCTTCAGCGTTTTGTGCGACTGGTCCTCGCCATGATAGCCGGGCGTCACGGGCACACCGTGCTTTTCCATCAGCGCCTTGGCGGCGTCCTTTAGGCCCATCGCGCGGATGGCCTCGGGCGGCGGGCCGATCCAGGTGAGGCCGGCCTTGGCGACGGCTTCAGCAAAGGCGGCGTTCTCCGACAGGAAGCCGTAGCCGGGGTGGATGGCCGCGGCGCCGGTTTCAAGCGCGGCGGCTATGATGCGGTCACCGCGGAGATAGCTCTCGGCCGAGGGAGCAGGGCCGATATGGACGGCCTCGTCGGCCTCGCGCACGAAGGCGGCGCCTGCGTCTGCGTCCGAATAGACAGCGACCGTGCCTATCCCGAGCCTTCGGGCGGTACGCATGATCCGGCGGGAGATTTCGCCGCGGTTGGCGATCAGGAGCGATGAGAACATCGCGCGAAACTAGAGAGATGCGCGACGCGCCACAAGCCGTCTAGTTGCCCTCAACCGGTCAGTCCCAGAACAACGATTGCAAGGAAAAACAGGCTCAGGGCCAGCACGCAGAAGACTAGCAGGAATGCGGTGCGCCAGAGCGCTGAGAACCAGCTGAGACTGTAGGCGCCCTTGATGTGGAAACACATGTGGACGGGAATGGCGAGGGTGATGATTGACATGGCAAACTCGAAAATGCCCGCCGCCCACATCGCCGTCAGCGCGCCGACCACAAAGAGCAGCGACATGAAGGACAACGAATAGAGAACAACAACCGCGTGGTCGAACAGCGTCACCCCGCGTCGCCAGACGAACAGCAACCACATGAAGGGCAGCGAGATCGGCACGAGCAGGAATGAAAACTTGTAGGCCGTGTTCTGGATCTTGTAGACGGCAAGTTCAGGATTCTGGAGCTTCTCGAGGATCTTCTTGTCGACTGACTTGAAGCCGGTGTTGACCTGGATCTCGCCTGCGCGAGCGGCTTCGGCGACCTGGTCGTAGAACACATCGAGACCCGTTATCTTTGTGGTCTGTGTCACGCCATCCTCGCCCACCGTTACGGGCGCATCGGCAATCACCCGTTCAAGCGTCGCGATCGTGCGCTCAACGATGCGGATGTCGCGCGCCTTGTCTTCCGCAAGTTCTTCGGCGTCAGCGACCTTGTCGGATGCAGCCACGCGCAGCGGGTCATCCGCGGTCACGGTTGCAGGGATGGCCGCGAGATCGGCGCGCGCCGCCAGGAGGGCTGCGTCCGCCTCAGTGGATTCCGCGCGGAGCTGCGCGACGTTCGCGCGCGCCTCTTCCATTTCGATCGCGGCTTCCTCGGTATTGGCGTTGACCACCATGTCGCCTGTGAAGGCGAACACGAAGAACATCGTGAAGACGGTCAGCAGGAAGATCGCCAGCGGCGAAATATACTTTGCGCGCTTTCCATGGATGTAAGCGTGCGTCAGCGTTCCCGGGCGGAACGCCAGCAGCGGCAGGGTGCGCCAGGCGCGGGTGTCGAAGTGGATGATGCCGTGGAGAAACTCCTCCACCATGTGGCCGAGCGTGCGATGCAGGTGCGCCGGCTGTCCACATTCTGCACAGAACTTGCCGTCGATGGCTGCGCCGCAATTGGGGCAGGCGCCGTGGACGTCGTGATGGCCACGCTTGTCGCTGTCGATCGCGGAGGCCGCGAGGCCAGCCGTTATCGCCGCACCGGCGGCTTCCATTTCCCCGCTCATGCATCCGTCCCCTGTGCCGGGCGCCGCTCCCGATGAACGGCGGCGACCAGCACGAAGCTGATAATCATGAGAAGGTACCACGAGCCAAGCTTTTCAATCGAGACGGGCTGCCAGCCGCCATTCTGGCTGGGATAAGTTCACGCGCGGGCGAATGTGCCGAGGTTCTCGGCAAACCCGATAAAGGTCGCGACCAGGATGAGGCCGACCAGAAGACCCCCAGGAAGCCGGTGACAGAGCCGCGTACAAAGGCGGCGCGCCAGGCTTCGCGTCGAGCGTGCAGCCGGAGTTCGAGCTTTCGCCTTTGCGACAACGTCCCCTGTGCCGCTGGCCAAGCCTACCTTGACCAGCTCGGCTTGCGCTTTTCGAGGAAGGCGGCGAGGCCTTCCCTGCCCTGCTCGCTGACGCGCCGGTGGGCGAGGCGTTTGGCCGTCATGCGGCCGAGGCTGGCGTCGATGACTTCGCCTGTCACATCAGCGACTAGCGCCTTGGTATCGGCGATGGCGGCCGGGGACGCGCCGTAGACAAGGTCGGCGTAGTGTTCGGCGAGCTTCTCCATCGCCATCTCGTCCTCGACCTCGTGGTTGATCAGGCCGAGCTTTGCGGCGACGTCCGCCTCGAAGCGTTCGCCGGTGACAAACAGCGTGCGGGCCCAGCGCGGGCCAATGGCGTTGATGATGTAGGGCGAAATGGTCGCCGGGATGATGCCGAGTTTTACCTCCGAGAACGCGAATATCGTGCCGCGCTTGGCGATCGCGATGTCGCAGGCAGCGGCCATGCCGCACGCGCCGGCCATCGCCGCGCCGTGCAGCAGGGCGATGGTGACCTGCGGGAGCTCGAACAGGCGGCGCAGCATCTCCGCCATGCCATAGGCGTCCTCTTCGTTCTCGCTGGATGAATAGTGCTGGGCGGCTTTCATCCATTCGAGGTCGGCGCCGGCCGAGAACACGGGGCCGTTGCCGCGCAACAAGACGAGGCGGCATTCGGGGTTCTTCGACAGCATCTCGAACGCGTCGTTGAGTTCCGCGATAACCTCGGCATTGAGGGCGTTGCGCTTGGCCGGACGGTTGAGCGTGAGGACGGCCGTGCCTTCGGGAGAGACGTCTAGAAGGATGTGCTCGTAAGCCATGGGGAAGCTCCTTTGCGCATGATGTAGACCGGCGCGCCCTGCCCGTCACGTATCCCGGCGACGCTAGCTGCGCTTGATCTCTGTCACATTGCGGCGGGCGTCCAGCTGAACCTCGATGTCGGCGCGGCGGCCGCCGGACATCATGTGGCGTGTGATGCGCTCGAAGTGCTGGATGAAGCGGGCGACGCGGGCGCGGTCGGCCTCGGACAGGTCGCGGTTCAGGAGGCCTTCCTCCTGCTCGCAGCGCCATTCCTGAATTATCGCGAAGGATGGCGCCTGCAGGCTGACGATGGCGTCGAGCATGTCGAAGGACAGCTGGTAAGCGCCGGCGAGATTGGCGTTCACCTCCTTGCGCCAGATAGCGTCCTTGTCTCGCTCGGCTTCCAGAACGTTGACGGGGGAAACCAGCTCGCCATCCGTCTGCGCTGTGGCGCCGAGACACCAGCCATCGACAAGGATCACCGAGGGCTTCCCGTGAAACACGGGGCGGTGGCTTGCGTGCGTGGGGTTGTCGGTCACCTTGTCGAACGCGGGCAGCACAGTCTGCGCGCCTTCGCCTGCTGCGGTCAGCTCCCCGATCGTTTCATTGAGCTGCACGACATTGTGCGTGCCCGGCGGGCCGCGCGTGGCGAACAGCGGGTGGACGCTCTCTGCGATGAGGCGGCGAAGGCTCGACGGCAGGTAGACATCGTCGAGCGAGAAATGGGCCGTGCGCGGATGGAACGCGGCGTAGGCTTTGACGAGCGTGGTCTTGCCTGAGCCTTGTGGACCCGCGACCCCGACAATCGCAACCCGATCGCCTGCCCGCTCCCGCGCAATGGCGACGGCCTGGTCGAGAGCGTTGAGGGCGTCGCTGTTCATGGCCGCGCATCCACGGCCGCTTCTGTGCGGACCTGCAGACCCATAAAGGGCAGAAGGTCCGCCTTGTCAGCGTCGGCGATCAGCACACCGACGTTGTTTCTCGTGGCGTCCGATGGCGGCGGCCTTCCGAAATGGTTGTCCAAAGCAATTGCCGCGATCCGCCATCTGCGATCGCTTATCACCAGCCACTCGCCAGTCTGGAGATTGCCTTCATGCTCCTCCAGCAGGACAAGTGCGCCCCGCGCTGGAATTTCAAAGCAATCGAGCAATACGCCGTGCATTGCTACATCCTGAAAACGCCAAACCCAGCCTCACGCTCCGCCGCGCGTCCGTGTGGCGCATTGAGCGCCGCCGACAGCGCCAGGCCCAGCACGCGCCGCGTATCGCCCGGCGCGATGACGCCGTCGTCCCAGAGGCGGGCGGTCGAGAAGTAGGGGGATCCTTCGCGTTCGTAGAGGTCGCGGATGGGTTGCTTGAACTTCGCTTCCTCCTCGGCGGGCCAGGTCTGCCCCTTCGCCTCCATCGCGTCGCGCTTGACGGTGGCGAGCACGCTGGCGGCCTGTTCGCCGCCCATGACGGAGATGCGGGCGTTCGGCCACATGAAGAGGAATCGCGGGGAATAGGCGCGGCCGCACATGCCGTAATTGCCTGCGCCATAGCTGCCGCCAATGACGATGGTGAATTTCGGCACGCGGGCGGTGGCGACGGCGGTGACCATCTTGGCGCCGTCCTTGGCGATGCCGCCCGTCTCGTATTTCGAGCCGACCATGAAGCCGGTGATGTTCTGCAGGAAGACCAGCGGAATGCCGCGCTGGTCGCAGAGCTGGATGAAGTGGGCGGCCTTCTGGGCGCTCTCCGAGAACAGGATGCCGTTGTTGGCGAGAATGCCGATGGGCAGGCCGTGCAGATGGGCAAAGCCCGTGACGAGCGTTTCGCCGTAGAGCTTCTTGAACTCGTCGAACTCGGAGCCATCGACAAGGCGCGCGATGACTTCGCGGACGTCGTACGGTTCGCGCGCATCGAGCGGGACGACGCCGTCGAGTTCGGTGGGATCGAAAGCTGGATCGCGCGGAGCGATCGCGTCGAGCGAGATGCGTTTGGGGCGATTGAAATTCTTCACGATGTCGCGGACGATCTGCAGCGCGTGGCTGTCATTGGCCGCGTAGTGGTCAGCCACGCCGGAGCGGCGGGCGTGTACGTCGGCGCCGCCGAGTTCTTCGGCGGAGATGATCTCGCCTGTCGCCGCCTTCACCAGCGGCGGACCACCGAGGAAGATGGTGCCCTGCTTGCGAACGATGACGGTCTCGTCCGACATCGCAGGAACGTAGGCGCCGCCAGCCGTGCACGAGCCCATGACGGCGGCGACCTGCGGGATGCCGCGCGCGCTCATGTTGGCCTGGTTATAGAAGATGCGGCCGAAATGTTCGCGGTCGGGGAAGACTTCCGACTGGTGCGGCAGGTTCGCGCCGCCGCTGTCGACCAGGTAGATGCACGGCAGGTTGTTCTCGATGGCGACTTCCTGCGCGCGCAGGTGCTTCTTCACGGTGACCGGGAAATAGACCCCGCCCTTCACCGTGGCGTCGTTGCAGACGATAACGCATTCGCGGCCCGAGACGCGGCCAATCCCGGTGATGACGCCGGAGGCCGGCGCCTCGCCGTCATACATGCCGTCCGCCGCGAGGGGGGAAAGCTCCAGGAAAGGCGAGCCAGGATCAACAAGCTGTTCGACGCGCTCGCGCGGCAGAAGCTTGCCGCGCGCCGCATGCCGCGTGCGCGAACTTTCGGGGCCGCCGAGCGCCGCCTTGGCGGATTTTGCGCGCAGCTCCTCCACCAGGCGCTGCATTGCAGCAGCATTGCCTTGAAAGCGCTCGGAGGAAGCACTTACCTGTGAGTGTAGTCGCGCCATGCGCACACGGTCCTTGGTGTTTCGGCCTTGTTGATTCCGGGGCATTAATGGCCGCAAGGCGGTCCGTGGCAAGACAAACAGGCGGGCGGAGACGAACTCGAACCATTCTTTCAGGGTTCTGCGCTACTGTATGACTGGAACGGGCAACAGGACGGCCGGGTCGGCCATGGGTACGAAGACAAAAAGCAAGTCTGGCAGCGATGCGCCTGCCATCCTTCCGTCGCTTCGAACGGTTCCTTTCCTGCGTGATGCGCCCCCGCGGGCGCTAAAGGCCGCCGAGGGCGAGACACGCTATTTCGGACTTCCAGGCGGCTGGCAGCTCTTCGGGCCGGGCGAACCTTCCGACCAGATCTACTTCGTCCTGTCCGGTTCGCTGGGCGCTTTCCGCGTCAACGCCTCTGGAACGATGGAGCTGGCAGGGCACATCCGCGCGGGCGAGCCCGTCGGCGAGATGTCGATGATCGCCGGCGAGCCGCATGAGCATGCGGTGTACGCCCTTCGCGATACCGAGCTGCTGTCAATGTCGCGACAGGGCTTCATGCAGCTGGTGCGGTCCGATCCGCAGATTCTCGAGCGCCTGACGCGCGTGATCATGATCCGCATGCGGCAGGCGCGGAAGAAGGTCGTTCGCTCGGCAGAACCGCGCGTGTTCGGGCTTGTGGCGACATCGCCGACCATCGACCTGAAACAGCGCGCCCGGATGATGGCAAGCGAGCTGCAGGCCATGGGCCTGCGCGTCGCCATCGTGGGCGAGGAAGCTGTCGGCATGCCGGCGGCGTATTTCGACGAACTCGAGACGCGCAACGAGATCGTCATGCTGCTCTCGACGCTGGGCGATACGCCGTGGTTCAAGATGACCCAGCGCCATTCGGACCGGATCTGGATGTTCGCGCGGTCGGATGCGCGGCCCTCCGTGCCGCTGTTGCCGGATGACCCCTCGCCTGCCCGTCAGTTCAAACTGGTCGACCTGATCCTGCTGCACCATGCGAGCGAGCGCTCGGCGGCGCGGACACTCGAGTGGAAGTACGCGTCGGAAGCGGCGCGGGTGTTTCACTGGAACGGCATGGACGAAGACGAGTGCCGCAGGCTTGCGCGCACGATGGCGGGCAAGTCGGTTGGGTTGGTCCTGTC
The DNA here is from genome assembly GCA_903831485.1 of uncultured Alphaproteobacteria bacterium. Next base: position 9,061 of record CAIKXW010000203.1, read on the forward strand.
GGGCGGCGGCGCGCGGGCCTATGCGCAGATCGGCGTG
>CAIKXW010000204.1 GCA_903831485.1 uncultured Alphaproteobacteria bacterium
CCGAACTTGCGGGCTTCCTTCATGTACTCGTTGAACTCGGGCGTGTTCACTTTCGGAAGCTGGCCCCAGCACTTGAAGTTGTTGCGGTTGATGACGCCCTTGGCGCCCATCTGCAGCACGAAGTCGGTCTTGGAATCATCCGAGATGACGCCGATGGCGTTGGCGCCGGCGACGGCGCAGAGCTGGACTGCGTAGGAGCCGAGCCCCCCCGAGGCGCCCCAGACGAGAACGTTGTGGCCCGGACGCAGCACGTGCGGACGGTGGCCGAACAGCATGCGATAGGCGGTCGCGAGGGTTAGCGTGTAGCAGGCCGCTTCTTCCCAGGTGAGGTGTTTGGGGCGCTCCATGAGCTGGCGCGACTGGACGCGGCAGAACTGGGCGAAAGAGCCATCCGGCGTCTCGTAGCCCCAGATGCGCTGGGTCGGCGAGAACATCGGGTCGCCGCCATTGCACTCTTCGTCGTCGCCATCGTCCTGGTTGCAGTGGATGACCACTTCGTCGCCCGGCTTCCAGCGCTTCACACGGTCGCCAACGGCCCAGACGATGCCCGAGGCGTCGGATCCGGCGACGTGGAATGGCTGTTTGTGGACGTCGAACATCGAGATGGGCTCGCCGAGGCCGGCCCAGATGCCGTTGTAGTTGACGCCCGCGGCCATCACGAGGACCAGCACTTCGTCGGACGCGATCTTCGGCGTCGGCACGACTTCGAGTTGCATCGCCTGGTTGGGACGGCCCTGACGCTCGCGCCGGATCGCCCAGGCGTGCATGTTCTCGGGCACGTGGAAGTCGGGGGGGATTTCCCCAACCGCGTAGAGGTCTTTCACTTCACGCTTCGATGCGCCGTCTGCCACGTTGAATCTCTCCCGCCACGCTTCGGGGCTTCTTGTTGTGCCTTGCCGTCCGCATGTGCACTGGCGCCCGTCAAGCGGGCGTCACATTGTCCAAGAGCTCAACGGATTGCAAGCAGTCTTGTTGCGCTGCAATAAGAGCGCAGAAAACCGCGCGGCAAGGCTCGCCCGCAAGTTGGCGTCCGGCGGGACTTTCTGCCCCGGTCGCGGGGGCGGGCAGCGGAGATTCCTTCGCCATGGCGGGACATCCCGATGTTGCCTGCTGAACGGATTCTTCGCGCGTGGCGGTGAGCCCCGCGAGCAGGACGAGCGCCATTGACGTCGCGCTGGCGCCAAAGCCGATCACTGTGCGAAGCGGAATGCGCATGTGGGGTCCCCTCGCGCGCCATCGCCGTAGACAAGCCGGCCTGTGGCGGACAGACGGTTGTGCGAGATTGGGCGGCCAGATGGCAGGAGACATCAAATGACGCAGCAGGCCATCACGAGACAGGCATGGGTGAACGGCGTCTATGTGGCGGCGGACGAGGCGCGGATTTCGCCGTTTGATCGCGGCTTTCTGTTTGCCGACGGCGTCTATGAAGTGACCGCTGTCTATGGCGGACGCCTGATCGACATGGAGCGGCATCTCGATCGGCTGGAGCGCAGCCTGCGCGAGCTGAAGTTCGGGACAATGCCGGACCGGCGCGAGCTGGAGGAGGTTCATCGCACGTTGGTCGCGAACAACGGGATTGGCGAGGGCTATGTCTATCTGCAGGTGACGCGGGGCGCCTACGGCGCGCGAGACTTCGTGGCGCCGGAGACGCCGCGGCTGACGGTCTTCATGTTCGCCGAGCCGCGTGCGCTGATCGATACGGCGTCGGCGCGCAATGGGACGCGCATTGTCAGCGTGCCGGACATTCGCTGGGCGAGGCGGGACATCAAGTCGGTGGGGCTGCTGGCGCAGGCGCTGGCGAAGACAGAGGCGAAGGTGCGCGGCGCGGACGATGCGTGGCTGGTGGCGCCGGATGGGTTCGTGACGGAGGGCGCATCGTCAAATGCATGGATCGTGACCAAGGACGGCGAGATCATCACGCGTGCGATCTCGAACATGATCCTTGCGGGTGTGACGCGCCATGCGCTGTTCGATGCGCTGGGTCAGCGCGGCGGCAAGATCACCGAGCGGTCGTTCACGCTGGAAGAGGCGAAGGCGGCGGTCGAGGCGTTCTCGACAGCGGCGACCGGGTTGGTGACGCCCGTGGTTGAGATCGACGGGGTGAAGCTGGGCGACGGCAAGCCGGGCAAGATCACACGCGAGGTGCAGAAGATGTACTACACCGCGATCGGAGCAGACGTGACGAAGGCTGCTCCGTGGCTGACCTAGGGAAGCGCCAGGGACCCGACGCGGCGGGGAGTGGCGCCGGTCCGGTCTGAGGTCTGCGCAGTTAGGGAATGAAGTCCGTCATGTTGAGATTGTTCACGTTGAAGTCCACGAGCACAACTTCGAAGAGCCCGTCCGATGTGTCCCAGAACCGTAGCACCGTGTCCGCACCGTCCTGTACGGGGTAGCCGAACCAGTCGGGGCTGACGAAGTCCTGATCGAAATTCATCACCGTCAGGTCGAGCTGGTCCAGTCCGTCTTCGAAACCTTCGATCAGAAGGCAGGTCCCGGCCTGCGGCGTGATCACGAAGTCATCGGCAACGCCGTTTCCCGGCACGGGCGGGGGCGGGGGCGGCATGAAGTTGGCTGGGCCGCCGATGAAGCTGGCAGATGTCAGTGTCGCAGCGTCGCCCCCCGAGAGCGTCAGTGTGGAGACTTCGCCCATCTGGCCCGCGAGGGTGAGAACGTAGTCGGCGCCTGCCTGGGTAGCCGAGGCGGTCCACTACGTGCTCTGCCCGGCGCTGTCGAAACCGAAGGCTGAGAGGTAGATGACGTCTGCATATCCGTTGGCGCCGAAGTCCGCGACGACCGCCGAGGCAGCCCCCGTGCCCAGCACGAAACGGTCCGCCCCGTCGCCGCCGTCCATCGTATTTGCGCCGGCGCTGCCCCTGATCACGTCGTTGAAGCTGCTGCCGAGTACATTCTCGATGCTCTGGAGCGTGTCCGATCCCTCGCCAATCGCTGTGCCGGACGTCAGGTCGACTACAACCGCTGCGCCGCCCGAAAAGAGGGCCCAGTCGATTCCGATGCCGCCATTCAGCACATCATTGCCCGCGCCGCCATCCAGCGAGTCATTGCCAGCACCGCCAAGCAGGATGTCGTCCCCGTCTTCGCCGTAGAGCCTGTCATGACCGTCACCGCCGTCAACCGTATCGGCGCCGCCGCCCGCGTAGACGATGTCGTTGCCGCCCCGCGCATTGATCGTTTCATTCACGTTGCCGACACGGATGATCGTGTTTGCAGAGTTGTTTCCATTAACTGTCGGCACGCTGAAATCCCCTTGGCCTAACTCAACTATGGGGACAGTGTGATGCGTTGCTGCAATGAGGAGTATCCCCTCGGACAAGGGGTGCTCAGGCGCCAGCGGTCTTATGTACCGCTTTCAGCAGGCGTATCATCACACTCGGCATACAGCATCCACCCACCATTGTTACGCAAGCGATCTCTTTTTCGGGATTCACACGAGGGCCCGGCGGGCCCAGTATGGATGGTGTTGAGTCGGAGGGGCTGATGGGCAGGCGTGTGGAGATTCTCGGCGAGATGTTTGCTGCGCTGCCGTTCGATGAGGCGCGCTCCTTCAACCTGCCGTGCGTCTACCTGATGGTGCATGAGGCGGGCGACAACTTCGTCGTCCACTATGTCGGGCAGACCTCCAAGCTGAACCAGCGCTACGCCAGCCACCACCAGCTTGCGGCGGCGAAGGCGCGTGGCGCCACACACGTGCTCGTGCTTGTCGTGCGCGATGCGCGGGACCGGCTGGCGTTCGAGACGATGATGCGGTGGTTCTACAAGCCGCCGCTGAATGCCGAGGAAGCGCCAACGCATATGCAGGGCTGGCGGGCTGCAATGCATTGCGGGAAGGCCGACATCGCCGAGCTCGCGCGGGCGTCGCACATGACATGCGAGCGGGGCCTGCTGCCACCTGCAGTGAAGGAACCGGTGGTCGCGCGGGGCTGACGGCGGCCTTCCGCGCACGATACCGGTGGTGCGGCGACAACACAGGGCAGGGCCTTGCCGGTAGCGCTTGCTTCGGCGCGGGGATTGCAGTTTTGTGCCTTCGCAATTGCAGCAAGGGCCGGACATGGCTGATACGACCTCGACCCCTTTCCAGCACGACCCGGACAAGCCGTGGATTTTCCGCACCTATGCGGGGCATTCGACGGCGGAAGAGAGCAACAAGCTCTACCGGAAAAACCTGTCGAAGGGGCAGACGGGCCTGTCGATCGCTTTCGACCTGCCGACGCAGACGGCTTACGACAGCGATCACGTTCTCGCGCGCGGCGAAGTCGGCAAGGTCGGCGTGCCGGTCGGCCACCTCGGCGACATGCGCGCGCTGTTCGACCAGATCAAGGTCGAGGAGATGAACACCTCGATGACGATCAACGCGCCGGCGGCGTGGTTGCTCTCATTGTATGTCGCGCTGGCGGACGAGCAGGGCTGCGATCGCAGGAAGCTGCAGGGCACGACGCAGAACGACATCATCAAGGAATACCTCTCGCGCGGCACCTATGTGTTTCCGCCGAAGCCCTCGATGCGGCTTATCGGGGACATGGTGGCGTGGTGCTATACCGAGACGCCGAAGTGGAATCCGCTGAACGTCTGTTCGTACCACCTGCAGGAAGCGGGCGCGACGCCGGAGCAGGAACTGGCGTTTGCGCTGGCGACGGCGTGCGCGGTGCTCGACACGGTGAAGGCTGGCGGGCAGGTGCCCGACAAGGATTTCACGACGGTGTTCTCGCGCATCTCGTTCTTCGTAAACGCGGGCGTGCGGTTCGTGACCGAGATGTGCAAGATGCGCGCGTTCGTGGATCTCTGGGAAGAGATCGGTCGCGAGCGCTATGGCGTGTCTGATACGCGCGCGCTGATGTTCCGCTATGGCGTGCAGGTGAACTCGCTTGGCCTTACCGAGCAGCAGCCGGAAAACAACGTCTATCGCATTCTGATCGAGGCGCTTGCCGTCACGTTGTCGAAGCGGGCGCGTTGCCGCGCGCTGCAGCTGCCGGCGTGGAACGAGGCGCTGGGCCTGCCGCGGCCATGGGACCAGCAATGGTCGCTGCGCCTGCAGCAGATCCTCGCCCTTGAGACCGATCTGCTGGAGTTCGAAGACCTGTTCGACGGTTCGCATGTGGTGGCCGCGAAGACCGAGGCGCTGAAGGATCAGGCGCGTGAGATGCTCGCGAAGCTGGATGCATCGGGCGGGACGATCGACAATATCGAGTTTATGAAGAAGGAGCTGGTCGAGAGCCAGCGTGCGCGCCTGAAACAGATCGAGGCGGGGCGGCAGGTTGTGGTCGGCGTCAACCGGTATGAGACGACGGAAGTCTCGCCGCTGTCGGGCGGCGACGGCTCGATCATGGCGACGGATCATGGCGCGGAAAGCCGGCAGATTGCTAAGCTGAAGGCGTGGCGGTCGCAGCGCAACGCGGATGCGGCAGCAAATGCGCTGGGCGAGTTGCGCGCGGCGGCGGTGAGCGGCGCGAACATCATGCCGACGAGCATAGCGGCGGCGAAGGCCGGTGTCACGGTCGGCGAGTGGGGTCAGGCGCTGCGCGAGACGTTCGGCGAGTATCGCGGGCCGACGGGCGTTGCCATCGTGATCGAGACGGGCGGCGATGAAGACCTGGAGAAGGTGAAGGGCGAGGTCGAGCGCGTGTCGAAGAAGCTCGGCCGGACGCTGACCTATGTGGTGGGCAAGCCGGGGCTGGACGGTCATTCCAACGGTACGGAACAGATCGCGGCGCGCGCGCGTCAGGCGGGGATGAAGGTTGTCTACGAAGGCATCCGCTTCACGCCGGAAGAGATCGTGCAGCAGGCGATCGATTCAGACGCGCACGTCGTGGGCCTGTCGATCCTGTCGGGGTCGCACCTCGATCTTGTGAAGGAGACAGTGGGCATCCTGCGCGCGAAGGGTCTCGACATTCCTGTCGTGGTGGGCGGCATCATCCCGGAGGCCGACGCGCTCGCGCTTAAGCAGATGGGCGTGCGGCGGGTCTACACGCCGAAGGACTACAAGATCACCGAGATCATGGGCGATGTGGTCAAGGTCGTAGAAGAAGCGCTGGTTAAGGCGAAGTAGGGGTCAGTCCTTCAGCAACGCTGCAAGCGCATTCGCGATCGCTGTCATGCCCTTCCCATTGGGATGGTAGAGCGTGCCGTTCACCGGCGATCCGGGGCGCGGATAGCCGTTCATCCAGGGATCGTCTGAACAGGCGTCGTGGCCCTTGGAAAATTCCGAAGCGGTGATGACTCTGGCCTTGTTCTGCGCGGCGACTGTGCGCGTGATCTCGGCGAGACGGCGGGCAGTGTAGCGGGCGCCGTCGGCCTGTATCTCGTCAAGCGGTGTGGCGGCGCAGGTTCCGCTTTCCGGCAGGACAGCCAGATAGTCGACGAAGACAAGATGCGCCTGCGGCGCGCGACGGCGGATTTCCTTCGCGATGAAATCCATGCGCACGGCAAGATCAGCGTACGTCTTCTCGGCCGGCGGGGCGATCATGGGCGGGCACTCGGCCTCAATGCCGGTCTTCGTCATCAGGCCGGCGCAGGAGGCGGCGGTCAGCCCGCCGATATAGCCGAGATCGTTGCCGCCGATGGTGAGTGTGACGAGCCGCGTGTCCGACGTCAGCGCATCAAGCTGGGGCGGGATCGCGCCGCGCGGGCCGGTGAGGTGGGCGGTTGTGGCCCCGCTGCAGCTGACGTCTGTGAGGTTGAGGTTGAGGCGGCTGGCGAGCTGGTGGGCGTAGTTGTTGTTCGAGCGCGCGCACGGCGTGGGCGGGTCTTCGTAGTAGGACGGGATGCCGGGGCCCGCCGCGAAGGACGATCCCATCGCGACGTATCTGTCGCCTTGCAGAGATGGTGGCGTGGTCGTGCAGGCGGTTGTCGCGACAAGCGTGAGCGCGGCGAGGGTATGGATGCGCAGCATCAAGGAGTCCCGGATCTTGAGGCGTCTGTCACGGGGGTAGGGGCTTCGTCGCGCGGCGTCTATTTCTTTTTCGCGGCTGCTTTCCTGGGCGCGGGCTTCTTGGCTGTGTTGAAGGCGATGGCGGCCTTCACGAGCGCCTTCAGCGCTTTCTCGTTGAGCTTGTCGCCCTGGCGGATGTCGATGGCGCGGCGCGTGCCGCCGCCGAAGCCGGCGTTGAAAAGGCCAGCGGGGTCTTCGAGCTTGGCGCCGTGGGCGAAGGTGAGTTTCACATAGTCCTTGTAGGTTTCGCCGGTCGTGATGATGCCGGTGTGTTCCCAGACGGGAACGCCCTGCATGTTGTTGGAAGCCTTGGCCCATTTGCGGGTCTCGACGATGCCGGGATCAGCCGGCATGATGATCGCGCGGGCGCGGTCGAGCATCTCTAGGCGCCAGTCGGTGGCGGTTGCGTCCGGCCTCGCGGCCCTGGCTTTCGTGGCCATTTGATCCTCCTACAGTTTCTCGCCGGGCAGCTTGCTTGCCTGTTTGGTCCAGGTGGCGAACTGCTTCGGGTCGAATGCACCTTCGTGGATGTGCAGGTAGCGGACGTTCTTCACTTGCGACGTTTCGGGCGGAGCGGGATCGAGGTCCGTGCCGCGGAAGAACGTCACCTTGATGTACTTGGTGAAGACGTGGAAGGAGACGAACCAAGTACCATCGCCCCTGCCGTAGAAGGGCGAGTTCCACTTCACGGCCTTGGCCACTTCCGGTACGGCGCGCGTGATGATCGCGTCCATCTGCCGGCCGATATCGCTTTGCCAGCCCGGCATGGCGGCGATGTAGGCCTGCACGGGCGCATCGCCATCGCCCTTGGCGATCTGCGGATTGCCACCGGACAAGCGAACGATGCCGTCTGGCCCGGGCTTAAGGGGCTTTCTTGACGTTGCCATACGACGCCTTCGCATTCTGCGGCGCGGCGATTCTAGACGCGTATCGCAGAGGAGGCCAGCCCGCCGGTAGGTGACGCGCGGTCTACTGGGCGCTACATCGCGAGCATGACACTCGCGCCCGTTGTTCTTGAAAACGTCTTCGTCCGTCTTGAGCCGATGGAGGAGCGGCATCGCGAGCCGCTGCGTGCGGCGGGCGACGATCCGGATCTGTGGCGGTTTGCCAACGTGAATCTCGACAACACGGATTTCGACGCGTGGGTGGATCATCGCTTTGCCGAGATCAAGCGGGCGGGGGAGCTGACGTGGGCGGTGTTCGACAAGGCGTCGAACAGCCATGTGGGGTCGACAAGCATGCTTGCCCATATGCCGGCGCACAAACGCGTGGAGATCGGCTGGACGTGGTATGCCAAGCGCGTGTGGGCAGGGGCGGTGAACCCGTCCTGCAAGCGGATGTTGCTGGCGCACGGGTTCGAGGTGCTGGGGCTCAATCGCATCGAGCTGAAGGCGGATGCGCGCAACGAACGTTCGTGCAAGGCGATGGCGCGGTTCGGCGCGACGTTCGAGGGAATTCACCGGTCCCACATGGTGCGGCCCGACGGCAGGCTGCGGGATACGGCGTGGTTCAGCGTGATCCGCGAAGACTGGCCGGGCGTGCGTGATGGGCTGGATGCGCGGCTGGCGGCGTTTGCGGCATGACTGCAATTCCACTCCACAAGCCTGTCGGCGCAGTTCTTTTCCGGGCGGGCGATGAGTGTCCGGGCTATGTGGCCGTTACCGCTGGCTGCATCCGCGTGTCGCTGGTGTCCGCGAACGGACGCGAGATCGTGCTTTATCGTGTTGGGCCAGGAGAGGTCTGCCTGCAGACTTTTGCCTGCCTCGTCGAAGGACGGCGCTATCTGGCCGAGGGCGTTGTCGAGGCTGAGGTATCCGGCGAACTCATACCACCGAATGTCTTCAGCCATCGACTGGCGACGGACGATACGTTCCGTCAGCAGGTATTGGGAGCTGTGGCTCATCGCTTTGCAGAATTCGAGCATGTGGTCGAGACGCTTGCGTTCGCTGGCCTTGAGCAGCGCGTGGCGCAAGCGATCCTGCGGGTCGCGGGCGCGGGGGGCGAGGCGCGGATAACGCACGAGCAGATCGCAATAGAGATTGGCTCCGCCCGTGAGGCGGTTTCGCGTCAGATTGCGGCGCTCGCCCGTGGCGGGTTTCTGGCGGCGCATCGCGGCGTTATCGAGATTCTCGACCGTGACGGCCTGTCGCAGCTGGCCGCGGCTCCTATGTGACTTGGTCACCGACGCGCTGACCGGCATCAGGCATGGTCGATCCATGATCAATGACGGTTCGCCGTCCCGGCATGGAGAAGCGCGATGAAGCCGAATGAAGGAACGATCGACCGGGTGCTGCGCGTGGTTGTGGGCCTTGGCATCCTGTCGCTGGCTTTCGCTGGGCCGCAGACGCCGTGGGGCTATGTTGGCCTCGTTCCGTTGGCGACCGGCCTGATCGGGTTTTGTCCCCTCTATGCGATGCTCGGCATCAACACATGCTCCGTGAAGGCGCGTTGAGGCGGACTGCATGGACGCTGCAGTTGCGCGCGGGCGGATGGTGGCTGCATAGGGCGGTTTCCACATAGACGGGACCGCACATGACCGCTCCGACGATCGGCTTTGACGACTTTCTGAAGATCGACATTCGGGTCGGCATTGTGGTGGCTGCGGAGCCGTTTCCGGAAGCGCGCAAGCCCGCAATCAAGCTGCGGATCGATTTCGGGCCGGAGATCGGCGAGAAGAAATCGTCGGCGCAGATCACCAGGCACTATTCGCCGGACGCGCTTGTTGGAAAGCGCGTGCTGGCGGTGGTGAATTTTCCGCCGCGCCAGATCGGCAAGTTCATGTCCGAGGTGCTGACGCTGGGCGTGCCGGATGAGGCGGGTGAAGTCGTGCTGATCGCGCCGGACCTCGACGCGCCCGTTGGCGGGCGTTTGTTCTGACTCCTTATCGCCGCCCGGCCAGCCATACGCCTGCGAGGACCAGTGCACAGCCTGCAAGCTGCATGGTCGTGAGCGCCTCTCCGAAAAGCGGCCAGGCGGCTAGCGCTGCGGCGACCGGCTGGATCAGCAGCAGAAGGCCAGCGAGGGCGGCGGGCGTCGCGCCAACGCCGGCGATGATCAGGCCCTGGCCGATGACGTGGGCGACGATGGCGAGGGCGAGCGGCCACAGGAACCAGATGGGGTCGGGCGGGATCAGCGTCTCGCCGCGCACGCCGCACGCGATCGCGGATACGGCCAGCGTCGTCGCCGTCGACCAGAACAGGACGGCCATCGCGCCAGTTTGACGGCGGGCGAGTTTCGCGAAGAAAAGGTAGAGGCCGACCATCACAGCGGCCACCACTGCAAGAAGATCGCCCGAGAGCGCTGCGCCGCCCGCGTTGGCCGCGCCGCGCGACAGCATGAAGGCGCCGGTGAGCGCCATGGCGAGAGCGACCAGCCAGATGCGGGCGGGCCGTTCGCGCAGGACGACCCATGCGACGAGGCCGACGGCGGCGTTGCCGAGATTGACGAGGAAAGTCGCGTTGGCGACCGACGTCATTACGAGCGACGCATGCCAGAAGGCGATGTCGAGGCCGAAGAACATTCCGGCGAGGAGCGCCATCGGCGAGGGCCTGCCGATCGTGCCGCCCTGCGCCTTGATCACCAGTGCGATGAGCGGCAGGGCGAATGCGAAGCGCCAGAAGCCGGTGGCCTGTGGTTCGAACGCGGAGAGGCGCAGGCCGATGGGCGCAAAGCCGATCGCGATGGCGCCGGCGATGAGCATGGCGGGGCCGGCCCAGGAGGGCCAAGGCGCAGTGGTTGCGGCAGGCATGTTCAAGCTGGCAATCCGATGCGGGCGCGAATGCCGGCGCGCGACTGGCCGGCATCGCGCAGGGCCGCGAGGGTCAGCGCGCGGTCGCGCTTGGCGAATCGCTTGCCGGTCTCATCGGTGAGCAGGCGGTGATGGATGTAGACGGGCTGGGGCAGGCCGAGCAGTCTCTGAAGCAGCACATGCATATGAGTCGCGTCGCGAAGGTCCTCGCCGCGAATCACATGCGTTACGCCCTGCAGTGCATCATCATGCACAACGCATAGATGATAACTGGCAGGCGTGTCCTTGCGCGCGAGGACGACATCGCCGTGCATTGCTGGACGCGCTGCAATCATGTGTTCCGCGTTTGTTGCTTCGTCGCGTTCGCGAAATTCCAGACGCGCGAATTCTTCGCCTAGCAGGTCTTGTGAATAACTCATCGAGAGCCGCCAGGCGAATGCTTCGCCGCGTGCGAGGCGCGATTGTTCCTCGTCTTCGCTCATCGGCGTTGATGGTCCGCGATAGATGGTTCCATCGGAACCTTCACCGGGCGCGTGCGGCGCCGACATCGCCTGCTCGGCAATTTCGCGACGCGTCAGGAAGCAGCGATAGAGAACGCCGAGGCCGCGCAGCTTCCCGAGTGCGGATGCGTATTCGGCGAAGTGTTCGGACTGGCGGCGGACCGGGGTCGGCCAGGTGATTCCAAGCCAGGCCAGGTCTTCGAGAATCGCAGTCTCGTATTCGGGACGGCAGCGCGTCCCGTCGATGTCTTCGAGCCGGAGCAGAACCAGGCCGCCCTCCCGGCGCGACATATCGTGCGCAAGGAGGGCGGAATAGGCGTGGCCGAGGTGGAGACGGCCGGTCGGACTTGGCGCGAAGCGCGTAACGAACGTCATCGCGCCCCGGTTTGGGTTACTTGGTGTGCTCGGATTTCACGCCCAGGTCCTTGATGATCTGGGACGGTGTCGAAGAGCCCATCATCGCGCCCGTCATGACCGTCTCGAAGCTGGAGAACGGCATGGGTTTCGCCGGCTGGATCGCGAGGCGAAGCTTGCCGCCGAGTTCCAGGAACGCCGCGATCGGGTTCAGCAGGCCCGGAATCTCCGGAATTTCCTGGCTGACCGCAGCCGCCATCGTCTTCAGGCCGCTGGAGGCCATCACGCGGACGTTCTCCGCCGTCATCGGCTCGGCGCCCATGCCCATGGCAGGAGCGAAGTCGCCCATCAGGCCGTAGATCTTCGGCAGGCCGCCCTTGTCCTCGATGTTGAACTCGATGAGCTTCAGCGAGGTGTTGGTGTTGAAGACGTTCGCGAGAGCTTCCTGGTCGGTCGCCTCGATGTTGTCGGGGATCAGGTCGGACACCAGCTTGAAGCTGGGGAAGCCGCCTTCATACTTGGTGTTGAACTTGAGCAGGTCCTTGCCGTCGAAGCCAAGGTCGAGCTTGGCGTCGCCATTGCCCGCATTCCAGTTCCAGCCGAAATTGTAGTCGCCCGCAATCTTGGACAGGCCATTCTTGTTCAGAGTGGCGAGCATCTGCTGCATCTCGGCGTTCTGGGCAGCCGCCTGTTCTGCGTAGAACGGGTCGTCGCCCATGTCGCCCATCATGGCGGAGCTGGCCTGCTGCGCATATTCGATCAAGCCGCCGACGTCGATCGAAATGCCTTTGCCGCTTGCGGCAAGCTTGGTCGGGATGAACCAGTGGAAGCCGGTCCCATCGAACATCGATTCAGCGACCGCGTAGAACTCCTTGCCGCCGAGCTTGAAGCTTTCAGACTCGCTGCGCCAGACGCCGAGGCTCATGAGATTGGTCTCGGTGCGCGGCGGAACAACGCCCTTGGCGAGGAAGTCCATCACCTTGCCGAGGCGGACGTCCTTGATCGTGTAAAGATCGACGCCATAGGTCATGTCCATCGGCATGCCCATGTTGGAGCCCGTCGATGTGTAGGACAGTCCGCGCATATACATCGCGTCGGTGTCGCCGCCCCGCATGCCGCGCGCGCCGAATGACTTGATCGCCAGGTCGGTCGACATGGCCTCGCCGAACTGCGTCATCCCCATGACGCCTTTCATGTCGAAATAGGCGGCGGTGTCGATGCCGAACGACTGGTTGAAGGCGGCGAACATCTGCAGCACCGACATGAAGGACGCCATCGGATCATCCGCACTGGCTGCAGCGGCTGGCGCCGGGGCGGCGTGGTAGGGCTTCAGGACGATGTCGTCGAAGATGACGCGGCCGACCGAGAAATCATAACGGTCGAACGTCGTCGCGAACGTCGCGGAGAAGTCATCGTCCGGGAAACCAAGCTCGGGTTCGATTGTCGGGGGCCAGCCCTCGGGCGCCCCGGCGACCGGATCGGTCGGCTGGAATTTCAGCGGGTTGGCGGGCTCAGCCGGAAGGACGTCCTGCGCGGGCGGCAGGTCTTCCGGGAAGGCGCCATCGGTGAAGCCGTCATAGACGTCGCCCATCATGCCGTTCATCAGGCTGGCGAGGCCGAAGGCGGATACGTTCTTCGCGTCGATACGGCGTGCGAGCGGCCCGGATTCGCTCAGGCGCTGGCCGGTGAGGCGCGCCTTCAGGAGTTCGACGTCGAGATCGTAGAGGCGCAGCTCGTCGATGCTGACGCCAACTTCGGTGTTGTCCTTCGGCGTCACTTTCACAGCGGTGAGAAGTGTCGAACCGGTGGCGGCGTCGAACGTGAGTCCGCCCCAGCTGACAGCCACTTCGGCGGGAAGCGCCGACCGCAGCGATTCGATGTCGGCCGCGGCAGTCGCCGTGCCCTTGAAGGTTTCGCCAGCGAGCTTTGTGACGTGCGCTTCAACGGACTTGGGATCGACATCGATCGCGCCGATCGCGCCGGAGCCGCCCTGGCTGCAGGCGGCAAGCCCAAGGCCGAGAACTGCAGTGAATGCCAGTGTGCGAAGCTTACGCATGTCGAAGACCCTCCATCCTGCCCGGACAGATAGCGGGTCTCGGCTGCACTGGCGAGCCGCGCCAGCCGCAAAGCCAGCGGATTATTCTGCTGTTACTTGGTTACCGCAGTGGTGCTCAGTATCGGGCTCAGTTCTGCGTCCCGCGAAGCGTTTCCCACGAGCGCGAGGGGTTGAGCAGGCTTCGGAAATACTCCCGGTTTGCCGCAATCAGGGCGGGCGGAAGGTCGGTCGCCGCAACCTGTTCGACCTCGTCGAACTTGCCCTGGACGCCAAGCGCCATGATGAGGTTCTGGGTGATCCGGCTGTCGGCGCCGGGCAGGGCGGCCGCCTGGCGAAGCGTCTGCTCGGCAAGGCCCGGCTTGCCCTCAAGGATGTAGGAAAGTCCCAGGTTGGACAGGATTTTGGGATTGTCCGGCGAAATTGCGAGGGCGCGGCGATAATAGTCCTGGGCCGCGCCGTGCTGGTCGAGCGTGTCCATGGTGACGCCGATTATCGAGAGCAGGCGCCAGTCCTTGCCGCCTTCGGCTTCCGCACGGGCGAGGGCGTAGGCGGCGTCGTCGGCCTTGCCGATGTCGAGCGAGGCCTGAGCGTAGATCATCGTCATCTCGACGTCGCCCTGCTTGAGCGTCAGGGCCTGCTGGGCGACTTCGGCGGCGCGCGGGGCCGAGCCGATGGCGCGCAGGATGCGGGCGTATTTCAGCGACGCCTCGTATTCGTTGGGGTTCTTCTCGTATTCGCCGCCCCAGAAGCGGGCCTGGGTGAGGAGGTCCTGCTTGTCGGCCATGGCGCGGTCGGCCCGCGTGGCCGGCAAGAGGGGGCTCACCGCGGAATCAACCAGCGCCAGTTCCTCGGGGGTCTGGGGAGCGGCGGTGATGCAGCCCGAAAGCAGGGCGGCGAGGCTGGCGGTCGCAATCAGGCGGGTGACAGGCTTGCTGGTGGCAGACATGGGCAATCCCCGGATATATTACCGGAACCTTGCGGCGCGCCGGATCAATGAACCGTTAAAGCGGCGCGCCAGACCTGCAGCCTTCGGACATTACAATGCACCCTGCCTTCCACGCCCACCCCGACACCGCCGTTCCGCTGGTGCTGCTGACCGCGAAGGGCCTCGGGCCATGGACCAGGGAGCAGCCGGACCGGGTGAAGCGGCTGGTGGATGCCGCCGGGTTCCGGGGTGATTCGGGACGGTCGTTGCTGCTGCATGACTCGGAGGGCGGCCTGGAGCGGGTTCTCGTCGGGCTGGGCGAGGGGACGGACGGTTTTGCGCTTGCGAGCCTGCCGGGGAGCCTGCCGGCCGGGGATTACCGGCTGAGCGAGATTCCGGCGGGGCTCGATGGCGAGACACTGGCGCTGGGATGGGCGGACGGGGCCTACCGGTTCACGAAGTACAAGGCGGGCGAGAAGTCGCGCCGGCTGATGCTACCGGAGGGTCTCGATGCGGTGGAGGTGCACCGTCAGGCCGAGGCGATCGACTGGCTGCGCGATCTCGTGAACACGCCGCCTTGCGACATGGGGCCGGTGGAGATCACGTCGGAGGCGCAGGCGCTGGCGGCTGAATTCGGCGCAACGATCGAGATCACTGAGGGCGAGGCGCTCGAGCAGGGCTTCCCCATGGTTCACGCGGTGGGCAAGGGCGCGGCCCAGGCGCCGCGGCATATCGAAATCCAGTGGGGACGCATGAGCGACCCGAAGATCGCCATCGTCGGCAAAGGCGTGGCGTTCGATACGGGTGGCCTGAACATCAAGACAGCCGGCATGGGGCTGATGAAGAAGGACATGGGCGGCGCAGCCCACGCGCTGGCTCTTTCCCGCATGATCATGAGTGCGGGATTGCCGGTGCGGCTGGTGTGCTGTGTCCCGGCCGTCGAGAACGCAATCGGGCCGGATGCGTTCAGGCCCTCCGACATTCTGAAGTCGCGCAAGGGACTGACGGTCGAGGTCGAGGACACGGACGCAGAGGGCCGCCTGATACTTGCAGATGCACTGACACGAGCCAGCGAGCATGGGCCGGAACTCATCATTGATTTCGCCACGCTGACGGGCGCCGCCCGCGTGGCGCTGGGGCCGGATCTCGCGCCGCTTTATACGGACGATGAACAGCTGGCCGCTGATATCGCTGAGTCCGCGAAGGAGACCGGCGACCCGGTCTGGCGGATGCCGCTGTGGGCCGGATATGAGGGCGGGCTGAAGTCGCCGATCGCCGACATGAAAAATCTTGGCGACGGGCCGATGGGAGGTTCCATCACGGCGGCGTTGTTCCTCAAAGCTTTTGTGAACGCGCCGAGCTGGGCGCATTTTGATATCTGGGCGTGGCGACCCGCTAGATATGGACGTCCGGCCGGGGCGGCCGCGTGCGGGTTGCGTGCGGTTTGGGCAATGTTGAAAAAACGATACGCGTGATCGCTTCGTTCCGCTTGCCCCGAGATGAAAAACGAGCGAGTCTATCTGTGGGGCCGGCTGAATTGGAGCTGTCATGGATCGCGCGTCCGCCCTCGCCTTGCTTAAAGATGTTCTCGCTGAAACCGTACGGGCCGATGGTCCGGACCTGAATGTCAGGCAGTCTGCCATCTTGCTGCGGGTTTCACTTGAACCCGGGCCGCACACGGTGCGGGGACTTGCCGAAGCCCTGCAGCTTGGAAAGCCTGCGGTGAGCCGGGCGCTTGATGCGCTTGAAGGCCTCGGATTTGCAACACGGGTCCCCGATGAGAGCGATCGGCGGAGCGTCCTGGTGCAGAGCACGGCGCGTGGACTTGCGGCGCTCGCAGGGCTTGGCGACCGGGTGATCTCGTGCGAGCGAGCGCTGGCCTCGGGAAAGGCTCCCGCGCAGCTGCAGCTTTCGCCGCAGTCGCGGCCAAGCCTGCAGGCTAATGAGAGCACCTCCAACTCGCATGCCGCCTGACCGCTGGTCGACAGACCCTCGCCTGAATCCGAAACCCGTATCCGGCCATAGCGAGCGCATGCGCGTTGCGGCCGGATCCGCGGCGTTGCGGCGGGAGCCGGATGGATCCGCCGAGCAGGTGAATCAGGCCCTGTTTGGCGAACCGGTTCGCGTTCTCGAGAGAGAAGGCGAGTGGGCCTATGTCCAGCTCGGGCTCGACCATTATGTCGGGTGGATGCGCCTTGCATCGCTGCAGCCGGCGGGACGGGACGCCACGCATCGGGTGCGGGTGTTGCGGACGTTCATCTACGAGAAGCCGGACATGAAGAGCCGGCCGATGCGCCATGCGTCGATGAATGCTCGGATGGCGCTGGAGGAGACGTCTGGGAATTTCGTGCGCATCGAGGGATCGGGCTGGGTGTTTGCCCGGCATGTTACGCCGCTTGATGACACCGAGACGGATTTTGTCGCCGTGGCGCAGAAGTTTGTCGGCGCGCCTTATCTGTGGGGCGGGCGCGAGAGCGCGGGCATCGACTGCTCCGGGCTGGTGCAGGTCTCGCTGCAGGCGACCGGGATTTTTCCGCTGCGCGATTCCGACATGCATGAGCAGACGCTTGGCCTGCCGCTTGAACCGGGCTCTGAGTTCTCCAACATGGAGCGCGGCGACCTCGTGTTCTGGAAGGGGCATGTGGGGATCATGTGCTCGCCGACCATGCTGCTGCATTCGAGCGCGCGCGACATGCATTGCGAGATCGAGCCGCTGGCGCAGGCGGTCGATCGCATACGCCCGATTGCGGGCGAGGTGCGGAGTGTGCGGCGCTTCGGGTAAGCGGGCGCGTTCCCGGCCGCGGGGCGGCGGGGTTGGTTGGGCTTGCGCGCGCGCCGGTTAGACGCCCGTTGAATCTACTCGCGGACGAAGTAGGTCGCTTCCATTCGGCGGGTGGCGCAACATCAGCGAAGTCATTCTCGGCCTTGGGCCAACAGAGATTGTCGGCACAAGCCCGAGAATGACTCCGTGGGTGGTGTTGGATTCCAGAGATTGTTTGCCGGACCTCGCCTGGGGCAGAACCTCGCTTGCAGTCACCGTGTGCCAATCACGAAGAGAGCGGTTGCAGATCATCCCGAGCGTTGTTCGGGCGCCTCGCACGAGGCTCACGCGCAGCATCAGCACCGCGCCCAGCAAAGGCTGGATCGCGGCGAGGTCGCGTACTCCAATTGATGCCGTGCGTGCTCGTGTCATGGGCCGAACCATACGGCCGTGCGGAGGGGGTGCTGGTTTGAATCTTTTTCGCGATCTCTGCGTGCTGCATTTTTGGGGCGTAGCGCGTTGAAAGTGTTCGGGAGCGAACCTTCTCCATCCCCCAAAAAATGCGCGCGTTTCCGCGAGCGATGCGGGATTTTGGAGGGTGTGTCTTTGCTGCGCCGGGGATGGCCCAAGCGGTGCATGGCGTCGGGTTGCACGTCGAGGGCCTGGTTAATGGACGCGGATCGGATCGAGCGGGAGCGGGCGTTCCATGACGCGCGCTTTGCGGGCGGCGAGGACGATCGTTCGGCGCAGATGAAATACTATGTCGCGCTGAAGCCGTGTTTCGATCGCTATGCCAAGCGGCGGGCGGAACTGGCGAAGGGCGCGGTGGTGCTCGAATATGGCTGCGCGCATGGCGGCAATGCGATTGCGTTGGCTGGCCTGGCGCGCCGCGTTGAAGGCATCGACATTTCGAAGGAGGCCGTCGCGGCCGGCAATGCGGAGATCGCGGCGCGCGGCATCGCGAATGTGAGGCTGTCGGTGCAGAATGCGGAGGCGATGGACTTCGCCGATGGCACGTTCGATTTCATTTTCGGCTCGGGCATCCTGCATCACCTCGACTATGCGAAGGCGATGGCGGAGCTGCGGCGCGTGCTGAAGCCGGGCGGCGTGGTGCTGTTCACCGAGCCGCTGGGGCATAACCCGGCGATTGAGTTCTACCGCAAGCGTACGCCCGAGGCGCGAACACCGGACGAGCATCCGCTGCTGGTCCCGGATTTTGCCAAGTTCGACGCGACATTCGAGCGGACGGATGTGCGGCTGTACGGACTGACGTCGCTGGGGTCGGTGCTGTTTCGCAGGACGCCACTGCTGGGGCTGGTGCGGGGCATCGGGTCGGCAATGGATGCGGTTCTGCTGCGCGTGCCGGGGCTGAAGTGGTGGGCCTGGTATGCGCTGATGGAGGGGAAGCGGGCTTAGGCGTCGTTCGTTCTTGACCTGAGACAAATGCGGGGCGGCGGAATCCTTTAGCGATGCTGGCGAGGCCCCGTGCAGGTCACACGCATCGGGCGCCGGGGGAGCCAGCGCCGTGAGTCCACAACGCGAAGCCGCCATCGGTTATCTGAGGGCGCAGGTGGCGAAGTATCGCGCAGAGCTCTCCGTATGGCGGAAAAAGGCCAAGCTGGCCGGCGAGGGCCTGGCGCAGAGCATGATCGTCATGCCCCTGCAGGACCTGATCGAGGACGCCGCCGAATTGCTTGAGCGGTTGCGGTCCAGGCAGGGCGGTTCGCGCGGTTGCGAAGGCGACGAACAGGGACATGCGGAGCCTGTGGGCGGGGACGTCTCCGGGCAGGCCTGAGCGGCGTCCGCGTCCGGGACTCGCATGATTTCAGGGCTTTGGCAGTGCACCGCTTGATTCTCGCGAATCAGCGCACAATTCACTGTATAATCGTCCACAGGATCGGAGTGGTGGTTGCTGGCGCGGAATGCGTCCGGCGGCTAGCGCCGGTCATTGGGCCAGAAAGCCACCAGAGTAGCGATGCGGTTCCCGGAGGAATTTCTCAATGAGCTGAAGTCGCGCGTGCGGCTGTCGGACGTCATTGGGAAAAAGGTGGCGCTGAAGAAGCACGGCAAGGCCGGCGACTGGGTCGGCCTGTCGCCGTTCTCGAGCGAGAAGACGCCGAGCTTCCACGTCCACGACACGCGCGGCTTCTACAAATGCTTCTCCACGCAGAAGGGCGGGGACGCGATCACCTTCCTGATGGAGACCGAGCGGCTGTCGTTCGCGGAGTCGGTCGAGAAGCTGGCGCGGGACTATGGGCTGGAGCTGCCGAAGCAGTCGGCGGCGGAGGTGCAGCAGTACAAGCGGCGCACCACGCTGATCGAGTGGGTGGAGAAGGCGTGCCTGTTCTTCGAGGACCAGCTGCGCAAGCCCGCGGGGGCGGCGGCGCGGGAATATCTCGAGAAGCGCGGCTTCGGGCCTGAGGCGTGGGCGCGGCACAGGATGGGCTTTGCGCCGGATGGCTGGCGCATGCTGCTGGACCTGCTGACCAGGGAAGGCGCGTCGGTCGAGGAGCTGATCGAGGCGGGGCTTGTGGTGCAGCCGGAAGAGGGGGCGGATGGCAAGTCGCGGCAGCCCTGGGACCGCTTCAGGAACCGGGTGATCTTCCCGATCACCGACCATTCGGAGCGGGTGATCGCGTTCGGGGCGCGAACCCTCGAACCCGATGGGAAGCCGAAATACCTCAACTCGTCGGACTCACCGCTCTTCCACAAGGGACGGACGCTCTACCGCTACATGGCGGCGCGCGAGGCGATGGCGGCGGCGAAGGAGGGGCCTCTCTCGCAGGGGCTGATCGTCACCGAGGGCTATGTCGATGCGATCGCGCTGGCGGAGGCGGGGATCGGGTCGGCCGTGGCGCCGCTGGGCACGGCGCTGACCGAGGAGCAGCTGGAGCTGTTGTGGCGGGCGGGGCCGGAGCCGATCCTATGCTTCGACGGCGACGCGGCTGGCATCCGGGCGGCGTGGCGGGCGTGCGACCGGGCGCTGCCGCTGATCGAGCCGGGCAAGACCCTGTACTTCGTGCTGCTGCCGGATGGGATGGACCCGGACGACGTGGTGCGGGTGCGCGGGCCGCAGGCGATGCGGGAGATGCTGACCACGGCGCGGCCGCTGGTCGACCTGCTCTGGCTCCGCGAGCTGGAGGCCGAGCCGCTGGATACCCCCGAGCGGCAGGCCGGATTCGAAGCGCGGCTTATGGCCGCTGTGGCCCTGATCAAGCATCCCGGCGTGAAGAAGGCCTATGAGCGCGAGCTGCGCGACCGGCTCTACTGGCACGCCCGCAGTACCCGAAATGGGGCCAATAACGGAGGCAAGGGGTCTGGAGCGCAGGGGGCGCCGTTAGGGAAGAAAGGGTTCTCGCCCGGTCCGACGGGCTTGGCGGGGCTCAGGCTGGTGGTCCGGGCGATCGAGAGCCCGCGGATGATGGAACAGGCGCCGGAGGCGCTGGCGAAGGCCGTGTTCGACGATCCTGACGCGGATGCGATCAGAACCGCAGCCTTTGACGTCTACAATGGGTCCGAAATGCTTGACCGGACTACTGTTGCGGCCCATCTACGTAGCCTTGGCCGCAAGCGGGCTGTCGAGCTTTTGGAAACCTTCCCTGTCGGGCAGCCGATGGACCCTTTGTCGAACGAGGGTCGCGACTGGCTTGACGCCATCGGACGGTTCCATGTCGCGAGGACGCTTGCGGTCGAAGTGCAGGCGACGAAACGGGCTGACGAGGAAGGCGTAGAGATTATGAGCGCCGCCCACCAGGCCAGGATCATGCAGAAAGTGATCGAGCGGCGCAGTGCAAGCCGGTCGGTCGTGGACGAGGCGATTACCTCACCCGCGAGCGATGGCGCGCAGGATCTCAGGAACGCCATCGGTGGGATGGGGGCCGCTATGGAGTCGAAACGCTCTGAAGACTGATGTGAAGAACAAGGCGAAAGCTCCCATGGCCAAGGGTAAGGCGACTGCGAAGGCGCCAGCCAAGGTCGAAGCGAGGGGTAAGCCTGCTGCCAAGCCTCAACCCGCAAAGGCGGCGTCGGGCAAGGATTCGAAAAAGCCTCAGCCGGTAAAGCCGGCGATGAAGGGCTCGGCCAAGCCGGTCGCGACACCAAAGCCGCTTGCGGCCAAGACCCAGCCGGTTAAAGCGCCGCCTCCCAAGGCGTCGGTCAAACCCGCTGCAGTGAAGGAGACCCCGCCGAAAGGCGGGAGTGAGAAGACCGGCACGGTGAAGACCCAGCCGGCTAAAGTCGAGACGGCGCGGGAAGGCCGGACTGACAACAAGGGTCTGCGGAGAGACGGAATGGCGAAATCAGACGCGACAGCGAAACGTAAGTCGGCCCCCGAGGCGACGGACGGACCGCTGCTCGACATGAACGACGCCACGGTGAAGAAATTCATCAAGTCGGCGAAGGCGCGTGGATTCGTTACCTATGATGAGCTGAACAAGGTTCTGCCATCCGACCAGAATTCGTCCGAGCAGATCGAGGACATCATGTCCCAGCTCTCGGAGATGGGCATCAATGTCGTCGAGTCGGAAGACTTGGGGAAAAGGCTTGCGCATTCGAACCACCAAAGACTCATTTTCTTTAGAAACTTTTGCGAGCA